>DATAFN010000217.1:0-20982 GCA_036257435.1 Actinomycetes bacterium | reverse complement strand
CGAACAGCACCCGGAAGATCAACGGGTCGACATCGAGCAGTCGGCCCAGGCCGCCGGCGACACCAGCGAGCTTGCGGTCCGTCGTACTCCGGCGGAGCTGGCGCAGATCGCGGGTGCCCGGGGGCGGCGGGCCAGGTGGCCCAGGCGGCGGGCCGGGTGGTGGTGTGCCGGGCAGCGGGTCGTGGCCCGGGGAAGGCTGCGGGGTGGGCCCACCGCCCGGCGATGCCGGGCGCGGGGGAACGCCGCCCACCGGTGGGGGCGGCGGGGTGGGCCCACCCGACGACTCCGGAGGCGGCGGTGCGTCGCTCCCCGGTCTTGGCGTGGGGGACGCCGTCGCGGACGGTGGAAGGTCGCCGGCCGGGGAAGGAGGCGGGGAGGCGCCACCTCCTGGCGCGGAGGCCTCCTGGGGTTCGTCCGGCGTCTGGTCTTCCGCCGGCTCCGGAGTCGGTTTGGTGGTCATGCGGTCATCCTGCTGTGCCCGGCGCGGACTCACCATCGGGAGGCACCCGGATATCCACCCTGATCCGGCCATTGTTCGATCCGGGGGCGGCGGACCGGGTGAACCCTGATGGCTTGAACGCCCGTCACGTGTGACGATCTATACGTGAGCGCGCAATCCGACCTCGAGCAGCCGGGCCAGCGCCGGGTCTACCGCAGCGCCGACGGGCGGCTGCTCGGCGGCGTCGCGCGCGGCTTGGCCGAGCACCTGGGTACCGAGGTGGTCTGGATCAGGCTCGCCTTCGTCCTGCTCACGCTCGCAGGTGGCATCGGCATCGTGCTGTACGGCGCGTTCTGGATCGTGCTGCCGCAGCAGGTGGCCGTGGATGCGCCCCGTGGCTCGTCCCGGCGGTTCAACGAGCACCAGGTCACCCAGGTGGTCGCGTTCGCCGCGCTGGTGCTCGGTGCGATCCTGGTATTGCAGCGGCTCGAGATCGCCCGGATCGGCTATCCGTTCGCGATCTCGCTGGCGCTGGCCGCGGCCGGCGCGGCCATGCTCTGGCGGCAGCTGGACGACGCGCAGCGGGCCCGCTGGCTGCTACTCACCGGGGAGCTGCGGGCCGGAGTCATCCTGCGGATGGTGCTAGGCGCGGTGCTGGTGCTGGGCGGCAGCGCGTTCTTCCTGGCCAGCCGCAGCAACTTCGCCGACGCCGGGGAGAGTATCCTCGCCATCCTGGTGGTCACCGCCGGGCTGGCCGTGATCTCCAGCCCGTTCTGGCTCCGGCTGGTAGCAGAGCTCACCGCCGAGCGCCGGGAGCGGATCCGGTCCCAGGAGCGTGCCGAGTTCGCCGCCCACGTGCACGACTCGGTGCTGCAGACGCTGGCCATGATCCAACGGCACGTCGATGATCCGCGCGAGGTGGGCCGGCTGGCCCGGGCGCAGGAGCGGGCGTTGCGCGGCTGGCTGTACCGCCGGCCGGCGACCCCCGGCGCCTCGTTCAAGACTGCGCTCGAGGAGTTGGCCGGCGAGGTCGAGGACGAGCACATCGTGGAGATCGACGTCGTCGTGGTCGGCGACTGCCCGCTGACCGAAGCCACCGAGGCACAGCTGCGGGCGGCCAGGGAAGCGATGGTGAACGCGGCCAAGTACGGCGCCCCGGCCGGCGCCACGATCTCGGTCTATGCCGAGATCGACGACGGGGCGGTCAATCTCTTCGTCCGGGATCGCGGGCCGGGCTTCGATCCCAACTCGGTACCGGCCGACCGGCTCGGAATCCGGGAGTCGATCATCGGCCGGATGCGGCGCAATGGCGGCAACGCCCAGGTGCGTAGCACGCCGGGTGAGGGCAGCGAGGTCCTCCTGGAGATGCCGCGCGAGCCGGTAGGAAGGGGTGCCTGACCGGGATGAGCATGTTGCGGGTAGTGCTGGTAGACGATCACCGGATGTTCCGTACCGGAGTCCGCGCCGAGCTCGGCGACGCAGTCGAAATCGTCGGGGAGGCAGCGGACGTGGAGTCCGCGGTGGCGATCATCACGGCGACCCGGCCGGACGTCGTGCTGCTGGACGTCCACCTCCCCGGTGGGGGCGGGCGTGCCGTGCTCGACCTGCTGGCGACCCGGATGCCCGAGGTGAAGTTCCTCGCGCTGTCGGTGTCGGACGCGGCCGAGGACGTGATCGGCGTGATCCGGGCCGGCGCGCGCGGCTACGTCACCAAGACCATCACCGGTCCGGAGCTGATCGGCGCGCTCACCCGGGTCGCCGACGGCGACGCGGTGTTCTCACCCCGGTTGGCCGGTTTCGTCCTCGACGCGTTCGCAAACTCGCCGGACACGCCTTCGGTCGACGAGGACCTGGACCGGCTCACTCAGCGGGAGCGCGAGGTGCTGCGATTGATCGCGCGCGGTTACACCTACCGCGAGGTGGCCGCCGAGCTGTTCATTTCGGTAAAGACGGTGGAGACCCACGTGTCCGCGGTGCTGCGCAAGCTGCAGCTGTCTAACCGGCACGAGCTGTCCCGCTGGGCCGCAGCCCGCCGGCTGGTCTAGCGCGCCTCAGCCGGTGGGGTAAACGGCGAACGCTTCAGCCAGCCGTCCGGCAGGTAGGCCGCCGTCCGCCGCGTTGCGCGCCATCCACTCTCGGAGCATCTCCTCGAGGTCGTCCATGTGCGCGGTCTGGCTCTCGTGGGCGCGCAACGCGGCGACCTTCCGGTCGAACTGGTCGGTCACGTCGACGAAATGCGATCGGGTGTGGTGCGTGCTCAGCCACACCTCCTCGACCGTCCACGGCTCCAACCCCTCGTCGGCCAGCAGCTGCGGGTGCGCGAACGGGTTGCGCGCGTCCGGGTAGAGCGCGCGCAACGCCGACTCGCCCGCCACCATGTGGTCCGGATGCGAGGCATGCACCCGCTCCCAGTTGCGCTCGGGGGACTGGATCAGCATTCGCTGCGGGCGGGTCTGCCTGATCACCCGGGTGATGTCCCGGCGAAGCACGTGCGACAGCTCGAGCGCACCGTCCCGGTACCCGAGGAAGTGCACGTCTTCGACCCCAATGACCTTGGCCGCATTGCGCTGCTCGGCGCGCCGAATGCCGCCGATCTCGCCTCGTGGCACGGCGGGGTCGAACCCGCCGGCGTCGCCGTCGGTGACGATGCAGAGCGAGACCTCGATTCCGGCATCGGTCCAGTTCGCGACCGTCCCGGCCGCGCCGAACTCGACATCGTCGGGATGAGCGACGACGACCAAGATCCGCTCGATTTCGCTGTCATTGAGCACGCTGTGGCTCCGATCAGGCGTTCCAGCAGGTTTCTCCAAAACCCTAGCCCGACGCTGCGTGACACCGCCGACACGTGGCCGCTGCCGGTCGGCAGAACGTCGGTGTCTCCACCTAGACTCGGGCCGAGATGAGCAGCCTGTTCGACGACCTTGCGATGCCCGGCTTCGGCGGCCCGGTGCGCCCGGTTCCGGTGGACGCGGCCGGCCAGCACGAGCCCGACGCGCCCGCCGACGACTCCGGCGCGGCGCAGCGCAAGCCGCGGTTCAAGCCGGCCGATCCGGACACGCTGCTCGAAGGCCTCAATCCGCGGCAGCGGGAGGCGGTCCTGCACGAGGGCGGCCCGTTGCTGATCGTGGCCGGTGCCGGATCCGGCAAGACCAGAGTGCTCACCCACCGAATCGCGTACCTGCTCGCCGCTCGCAAGGTTCACCCCGGCGAGGTCCTGGCGATCACGTTCACCAACAAGGCTGCCGGCGAGATGAAGGACCGGGTGTCCAGGTTGGTCGGGCCGCGGGCGAAGTTGATGTGGGTCAGCACGTTCCACTCGGCCTGCGTGCGGATCCTCCGCCGGGAGGCCAAGCGACTTGGCTTCACCACCAGCTTCTCCATCTACGACCAGGCCGACTCGAACCGGCTGATGACCCTGGTCTGCCGCGAGCTTGATCTCGACCCGAAGCAGTTCCCGCCCCGGGTGCTCTCGTTCACGGTCTCCAACTTCAAGAACGAGCTGATCGATTACGAGACCGCAATGGAGCGCGCGGGCAACGTCCGGGAGCGGACCGTCGCGGGCGCGTACGCCGAGTATCAGACCCGGCTGCGCCAGTCCAACGCGCTCGACTTCGACGACCTGATCGGGACTACCGTGCACGCGCTGCAGGCGTTCCCCGACCTGGCCGAGCACTACCGCCGGCGGTTCCGGCACGTGCTTGTCGACGAGTACCAGGACACCAACCACGCCCAGTACGTGCTGGTCCGTGAGTTGGTCGGCACCGGTGTGCCAGCCGGTGCGGACGGGCTGGCGGTGCCGCCGGCCGAGCTGGCCGTGGTGGGCGATGCCGACCAGTCCATCTACGCCTTCCGCGGTGCCTCGATCCGCAACATCCTCCAGTTCGAGCAGGACTACCCCAATGCGCGCACGATCCTGCTGGAGCAGAACTACCGCTCGACGCAGACCATCCTGTCCGCGGCAAACAAGGTGATCTCCCGCAACAGCGACCGCAAGCCGAAGAATCTCTGGTCGGATGCCGGTGCCGGAGTAAAGATCATCGGTTATGTCGCCGACAACGAGCACGACGAGGCCGCGTTCGTGGCCAACGAGGTCGACCGGCTCACCGACGCGGGCGAGGCCAAGCCGGGCAAGGTCGCGGTGTTCTACCGGACCAACGCGCAGTCCCGGGTGTTCGAGGAGGTGTTCATCCGGGTCGGCCTGCCGTACAAGGTGGTCGGCGGGGTGCGCTTCTACGAGCGGCGCGAGGTCAGGGACGCGCTGGCCTACCTGCGGGTGCTGGCCAATCCCGAGGATCTGGTGTCGCTGCGGCGCATCATCAACGTGCCGCGGCGCGGTATCGGGGACCGATCGGAGGCGTGCGTCGAGGCGTTCGCCCAGCGCGAGAAGATCAGTTTTTCCCAGGCACTGCTGCGCTGCGACGAGGTGCTCGGGCTCGCCGCCCGGTCGCTGGCCGCGATCAAGGTGTTCAACCAGATGCACGAGGAGCTGCGCACGCTGGTCGAGGCCGGCACCCCGCCGGCCAAGATCCTGGAAGCGGTGCTGGACCGCACCGGCTACCTGGCCGAGCTCGAGGCGTCCACCGATCCGCAGGACGAGACCAGGGTGGAGAACCTGCACGAGCTCGAGGCAGTGGCCCGCGAGTTCGAGGAGGCCAACCCGGAGGGTGGGCTCACCGACTTCCTGGAGCAGGTCTCGCTGGTGGCCGACTCGGACGAGATCCCCGACGGCGAGGATCACGGCGGCATGGTCACGCTGATGACCTTGCACACCGCGAAGGGCCTGGAGTTTCCGGTGGTGTTCCTGACCGGGCTCGAGGACGGCGTGTTCCCGCACATGCGCTCGATGAGCGACATCAAGGAGCTGGAGGAGGAACGCCGGCTGGCCTACGTCGGGATCACCAGGGCGCAGCAGCGGCTGTATGTGAGCCGGGCCGTGCTGCGCAGTTCCTGGGGAGCACCGCAGGCCTACCCGGCCTCACGCTTCGTCGAGGAGATTCCGGACGAGCTGGTCGACTGGCAGCGTACCGAGCCGACGCCCGACCGCCGGTTGTGGTCGGCGCCGGCGCTGGCCGCCGCGGCGACCCGGCCCGGCGCGCGCTCACCCGGCAATCGTGCGGTGGTCGCGCTCGAGGTCGGCGACCGGGTCAGCCACGACACGTTCGGCCTCGGCACGGTGGTCGGCACCCGCGGGCTCGGCGAGAACGCAGCCGCACAGATCGACTTCGGCTCGGCCGGGATCAAGTGGCTGGTGCTGCGCTACGCCCCGGTGGAGAAGCTGTAAGCGACGCCGAACGATCCGGATCCCGCTCGTAACGAACCCCCCAACGTGGCCCCGGGCCGGGAGGGAGATCCTCCCGACACCGGCAGCTAGCAGTGGCAAGCTCGGCCTATCCCGCGGCGGGAGTGACCGTCACCAGCGCCCACTGGTTTGTCCGGGCACCTGAGCAGGCGCTGAGCGGTGCTAGCCCGGATCCCGGTCGGCCCGGAATGCGAGCCGGACGGCATCCAGGCCGTGCGAGGCCAGCCAGGGCAGCGGGTCTACCGCGGAGCCACCGTCCGGGTGCACCTCGAAGTGCAGATGCGGTCCGGTGGAGTTGCCCGTGCTGCCAACGCGACCGATCCGCTGGCCGGCTGCCACCCGGTCACCGGTGATCAGCATTTCGGACAGGTGGCAGTACCAGGTCTCGGTGCCGCCGCCGTGGCGCACCGTGATGCGCCAGCCGTACGCACCGTCCCACCCGGCCTCGATGACCCGGCCGCCGGCGACCGCGCGGACCGGAGTGCCGGCCGGTGCGGCGAAGTCCAATCCGGCATGCATACCGGACCACAGGCCGCCGCCGGCGCCGAAGCGCGCGGTGAGCTCGTAGTCGTGGGTCGGCAGCCGGTAGCCCGCGGCCGACGGCGCGCGTTGCCTGTCCCATTTCAGCTCGACGAGCTGCGCTCGGGTCCTGGCCGGTGCATGCCGCCGGGTGCGCTTGGCCGGCTTGGCCCGATCGGTCCGGTCATCCTGTTTCGTGGCCAGGTCGGCGCGGCCACCGCTGCGGCTGGCTCGGTCCGCGGCGATGCGCACCTCACCGGTCGTCTCGACCGGATCTTGGTGCGTCGCGCTGCCCAGGCCGGGCAGCGCGACCGGGGGCCAGGTGCCCATCGCTGCCAGCGGACCGACCGCGGCGGCCGGTGCGGAGAACGCGCCGGCACCGGCCAGTATGAGGGCAACCGCCCCGGCCAGGGTGAGCGGCACCGCGGGGGAACTGGCGGGGGAAATGTCGTGCATGGCGCGTGACATGAAGGCGGGCCGGCGATGCCGGCCCGTCGGATTGGCTGGGGTCACCGTTTGGAGATCTCCGTCCGCAGTCACTCGACAGGGCAAACGAGCCGCACTGTAGGCAGGCCGGTGATGTGGATGGCAAACCAGGCGGATGCCAACCCCGGCCGCACTCGGCGAGTTCAACCACCCGGGGGCCAATAGAATCGGGCTCGGTTCGGTGACCGCCGCCGCGGTCCGAATCACGCTGTTGACCTGCGGTGACATACGCTGTGGGCGCGGTGAACCGGGGCCGACCGAAAGGCGCACAGCGATGAGTGAGGAACGTCACATCCGGATCGTCGTGGCGAAGCCCGGTCTGGACGGGCACGACCGGGGTGCCAAGGTGGTGGCCAGGGCGCTGCGTGACGCCGGCATGGAAGTCATCTACACCGGCCTGCACCAGACGCCGGAACAGATCGTCGAGACCGCGCTGGCCGAGGATGCGGACGGGATCGGCCTGTCGGTGCTGTCCGGCGCCCACATGACGCTGTTCGCCAAGGTCCTCGAACTGCTCGAGCAGCGCGATGCCAGGGACATCGTGGTCTTCGGCGGCGGGATCATCCCGGACGCCGACATCCCGCAGCTGGAGAAGCTGGGCGTGGCCAAGGTGTTCACCCCGGGTGCCACCACGTCCTCGATCGTGGACTGGGTCCGAGCGAACGTTGCCGCGTGAGAGCTGCCAAACCGAGCACCCATTGCGACAAATCGCCCGTTTCGCCGCGGAATCTTGCGGTTTCCCGTTCCGGTGCGGAATGTGGCTGGGTAATGTCCGTCAGTACACGCCGGGATCGCCGCAGGGGGTTGCGGTGTGCTGAGGAGGCTGCGGCGAGGAGGAGACGGGTGTTCGACCCGACGTCGTTCGCGCTGAGCGACATGGTCGACTGTGCCGCCATGCTCCGCCGGGAGATGGCCGGTGCGGACAGCTTCGACGATGCGGCCAACCGCGCCGTGACCTGCCTGCGCCGTTCGTTCATCGACGAGCCGACCGGCCGGCCCGCGTTCGTGCTGGCCCGGCTGTTCGTCACCCAGCGCTGGGAGCAGCTACGCCCCGAGCTGCAGGCACACGCGCGCAAACGGCTCGGTGACGAGCTCGAGGATCCGGGGATGCGCTGCCTGGTGCTGCAGGCCAGCGACGGCGATCAGATCAACTGGCGCAAACCCAGCCGATCCAGGGCGCACCGGGTCATCCCACTGCCGAGCGCGGCCGCGGTGGAGAAGGCGCCGATGCTGGCCGCCCTGTTGCGCGAGCTTGGACTCAGCCCCAACGCAGTGGTCGGCTCCATGTCGGTCTCGCATGACACGTTCCCGACCACGTTCGGCACGTTCCACGTGCACAATGCGCGCGGCAGCCGGGAGGTGCCATCGCAGCGGTTCGTCGCCAAGCACGCCGTGCGCTCGGTGCTCGGGTTCGGCGGCCTGTTGCCCAGGGGCGAGGTTTTCGCGGTCGTGCTCTTCTCCCGTACCCCGATCCCGAGCGCGACCGCCGACCTGTTCCGTAACGTCGCGCTGTCGGTGCGGCTCGCGCTGCTGCCGTACTGCGGCGCACCGAGCAGGGACCTCGGTGAGCACGAGCGCATGACATTACGCCGGCTGCTCGAGTTGAACGAGGCCACCGTGCGCGACCAGTCGGCCCGCCTGGAGCAGACGCTGCAGCGGATGCGCCGGCAGGACGCGCGCCTGCTGGAGGAAGCCGCCACCGTCGAGACACTGCGCTCGATCGGTACCCAGCTCGCCGCGGAGATGGATGCGGCCCAGGTCATGCAGCTGGCCACCGATGCGGCCCGGCGGGTGACCGGGGCGAAGTACGGCAGCTTCTTCGTCACGATCGAGGAGCTGGCCGGCCAGGTCGAGATGCGGTACACGGTGTCCGCCCCGGATCCCGGTGTGTTCGCCCGGCTGCCGCTGCCGCGCGGTGACGTGGGCCTGTTCAGCTATACGTTCAACGGCTACGGCAGCGTCCGCTCGGATGACATCACCGCGGACGACCGGTACGGCCACAATCACCCGTTCGCGGGCCTTCCGCCCGGCCACCCACCGGTGCGCAGCTATCTGGCGGTCCCGGTGGTGACCCCGTCCGGGGAGACGCTCGGCGGGCTGTTCTTCGGCCATCCCGACCCCGGCATGTTTGACGACCGGGACGAGCGGCTGCTGCTCGGAATCGCCGCCCCGGCCGCGATTGCACTGGACAACGCCCGGCTCTACGAGCAGCAGCGGAACCGGGCCGAGGAGCTGCAGCTCGCCTTGCTGCCCAAGGTGGCCTCCTCGGTCAACGGGATGGAGGTGGCGTCCCGCTACCTGCCCGGCGGCCGCGGCCAGGGCCAGCACCACGTCGGTGGTGACTGGTTCGACGTGATCCCACTGCCCTGCGGGCGCACCGCGTTCGTGGTCGGCGATGTGATGGGCAAGGGCATCCATGCCGCCGCGTTGATGGGTCAGCTGCGGTCCGCGGTCCGTGCCTACGCGGTCATGGACCAGCAACCGAACGAAGTGCTGCGCAACCTCAACGAGCTGGTCATCGCGCTCCCCGGCCAGCAGCTGGTGACCTGCGTTTACGTGATCTACGACCCGGCCGTTTCGACACTGACCTACGCCAACGCGGGGCACGTGCCGCCGGCCATCGTCACCGAGGACGGCCGGGCCGAGCTGCTGGACAGCGATCTCGGCCTGCCGCTGGGGCTGGAGGGCACGATCTTCCGCGAGGTGGACATCCAGCTGCCGCGCCGGTCGTCGATGTTGCTCTACACCGACGGCTTGGTCGAGACGCGCAAGCGGTCGCTGACCGACGGGATGGACCAGCTGGTGGAGGAGCTGCGCCATCTGGACGGCGACCTGAGCGAGGCCTGCCTGAACCTGGTGCACGCGCTTACCGGGGGCGATTACGACGACGACGTGACGCTGCTGCTGATCCGCGACCGCGGTGATTACGAGGGGATGAGCGCCCTGACGAGGCTGGCCGCCGACCCGATCTCGGCCGGCGAGACGCGCCGGTTCGTGCAGACCACGCTGGATTCCTGGGGGCTGACCTACAAGGCGTCGAATGTGACGCTGGTCGCCGATGAGCTCGTGACCAACGCGATCGAGCACGCGGCCACCGACATCGAGCTTCAGCTGACCAGGCTGCCCGACCGGATCATCGTCGAGGTGCTCGATCACGACGCCCGGTTGCCGCGGATGTCGTACGCGGCTCCGTTCGAGGAGCGCCACCGCGGGCTGCTCATCGTCCAGCAGCTGTCCTCCCGGTGGGGGTCCCGGCCGACCAGACACGGCAAGGTGGTCTGGGCCGAGCTCGACGACTGACCGTAGCCGGCCGCCCGCACCGGTTCGGCGGGCTCCGGCGCAACTGCACACGTCCGTACGTTCGCAAGTCCGCACGATCGTGACAGCGATCGGCGCCCCGTGCTGCCTAGCGTCGCAATGGTTCCGGCCCCTACCACGAGGTGGACGAACCTGATGCGAACATCACGACGATCGGCGGTCCGGATCGGGGCCGCCTTGGCAATCGCCTTCGCGCTGGCGGTGCCGGCCGCGAGCGCACAGTCCTCGACACCGCCGGGCACGTTCGTCACGATGACCGGCGACCAGCCGGGGGAGGGCTACGGCTGGGCCGCCAGTGAGCTGGCCGACATCGACGGGGATGGCGCGGCCGAGGTCATCACCGGCAACCCGTTCCACACCGATGCTGACGGCACGTTCAGCGGGCATACCGATGTCAGGTCGGCGCGAACCGGCGATGTCATCTACACCTTCATCGGTCAGCCTGGCGAGCTACACGGCTACGCGATCGCCGCCGCCGGCGACGTCAATGGCGACCGAGCCGCCGACCTCATCGTGGGTGCGCCCGGTGCCGCACTCAGCTGTGGCTCCAACCCGCAGGCCGGCCGGGCCTATGTCTACTCCGGAGCGGACGGCAGCACGCTGCTCACGCTCGACGGTGAAGCGGCCGGCGATCAGTACGGTGCCGCGGTCGGCAGCGCAGGCGATGTGAACCGGGACGGCCGGGCCGACCTGCTCGTCGGCGCGCCGTGCTTCGACGGCGTCGGCGCCGACTCGGGCAAGGCCTACGTCGTCTCCGGGCGCACCGGCCGCGTGCTGCGCAGCCATGCCGGCCAAGCGGCCGGCGACCACTTCGGCATCGGCATCGCCCCGGCCGGGCTGGTCGATCGGGACCACTTCATCGATCACATCATCGGCGCGTCCGACGCCGGCACCGGCGGCCGCGGGCTGGCTTACGTGTTCTCCGGGTGGACCGGTCGCCAACTGCTGGCGCTCGATGGCGGCCCGGACACGATGGACCTCGGCTGGTTCTTCGTCGCCGGGCTCGGCGACGTGAACGGCGACAAGCGCGATGACCTGTACGTCGGCGACTTCAACGGCGGGCCGGACGGCGACGCGCGCGGGCTCGCGTTCGTCTTTTCCGGCAAGACCGGCGCTGTGCTGCATCAGTTCGAGGGCGACGCTCCCGGCGACGGCGCCGGTCCCGGCCGGTACGCGGGCGATGTCGACGGGGACGGCCGCAACGACGTGGCGGTGGGCTCGTACCTGAGCAGTGCCGGCGCGCCGCAGGCCGGACTGGTCAAGGTCTACTCCGGGAACACCGGGGCGTTGCTGCGCACGTACGTGAGCACGGTCGCCGGGGAGAACCTCGGCTTCGATGCGGTCGGGCTCGGTGACGTGGACGGAGACGGCCATGTCGACCTGGCGCTGACGGCCGCCAGCGGCGATCGGGTCTACATCGTGTCGAGTACGGCCGGGGGCTGAGGCAGGCTCGGTTCGGGGTGCCGCTGACCACGCAGCGCGGTCGGCGGCACCCCGAACACCTGGCGGAACATGCGGGTGTAATGGCTGTGGTTGGCGAAGCCGTACGCGCTGGCTAGCTCGGCCAGGGTGCCCTGCCCCGTCACCGCCTGGTCCAGGGACTCGCGCAACCGCAACTGCTGGAGGTAGCCGTACATCGGCTGCCCGGTATGCGCCCGGAACAGCCGGGCCAGATGGTACGGCGAGTAGTTGACCGCGGCGGCGATCTCGGCCAGCCGGACCGGTTCGGCGATTCGCCGAGCCAGCTCGTATTTCACGCGCTCCACGAGTTCGCGGCGTCGCAGGTCGGAGCTCGGCCGGATCGGCCGGCGTCCGGCAAGCCGGTGCAGCAGGCCGAGCACCCGCTCGTCCGCGGGCAGGTCGCCGACGGCGCCGCATTCGAGATCGCGGGCAAGCTGATGCGCCGCCGCATACGTGCGCGCGTCCAGTGCCGAGTGCCGGAGCCGGGTCGATACCGCGGCCGGGACTCCGAGCTCGCCGGCCAGCTCGTCGCCGAACGTGAGGAACAGGCAGCGGTCTCCGCTGGGCGCGGCGATCCGGCGCCAGTAGTAGGTATCGGGTGGATAGCGCAACACCTCATTGGCGGTGGCGAGCAGCGGCTCGTCGTGATCCGGCTTGATCCAGACCGCCGGCCCCGGAAACACCAAGTGCCAGTCCGGGCCGATCCAGTTCTCCTCCCGCCACAGTGGATGCCGGGGCCGGCAGCGGAACTGGCCCAACCGGCAGCCGGAGCCGGCGTGGAGGATCCGTACCACGCTGTCCACGGCATCGACGCTAGTCGACGTTGGTCACCGTGATCCCGTCCAGCTCGGCAATGAAGTCTTTACCGTGGGCCTGCGCTGGCGTGTGCGCACCGGGCGGCACCTGGCCGGCGAGCACCCGGTCGGCTACTCGAACCACCGCATCCGCGGTCAGGTCGTAGCCGTTCGGACCGGTGGCGGTCAGCTCGACCGCATCCCCGGTCGCGTTCTCCACCCGCCCCCAGAACTGGCTGCGAGTGGCCGCCCGCCGCTCCGTCGACGGCCCGGTGATCTTGCGGACGGCGAGCGCCTGCATCCGCCGCCGGATCGGCGGGATGGCCGCGACCGGCCCGAGTAGCCGGGCCATCCTGGTCTGCTTCCGCCCGGGCAACTTCGTATAGACCACGATGTCTGGAATGCCGGTCGAGTGGTAGGCGGTGCTCACGTCGCCCCACGGGATTGAACCCACCTCGACCGGTCCGCTCGGGAAGGGCACGGTCCGCCGCTTCCAGCCGAGCGGCACTGTGACCAGCTCGCCGCCGATGCGGACCCTGCCTCCCTTGCCGGCGCCCTGCAGGCTGGTCTTGGCGGTGCCCGGGCTCATTCCGCCGGGGGCGAGGAACGCGAGCTCGAGCCGGACCGCATCCGGGAGCCGATCCTTTAGCTGCGTGGCCAGGCAGTCGGTCGGCACCACGTCCATGCCGGAGCCGGGCAGGATCGCGATGCCGGCCTGCTTGGCCGCACCGTCCATCGCCAGTAGCGCCTCGAACACGTCGAGCTCGCCGGTGACGTCCAGGTACGGCACCCGGGCTGCCAGGCAGGCGCGCACCATCGGGTCGGCGGTGGCCGAGTACGGCCCGGCAACATGCGCGACCAGCGAGACCCTGGTATCCAGCAGCACGCCGGCCAGCGCGTCCACATTCGCGAGGCTCACCGCGCGGTACCGAAGGCCGAGCTCGCCGGCCTGGGCGGTCAGCCGGTCCGGATCCCGCCCGGCCAGCAACGGTTCGTGGCCGCGCGATCGGGCCAGCGCTGCCACCAGCCGGCCGGTGTAGCCGTACGAGCCGTACACCATCCAGGTCATATGGCGCTAACCCTACTTGTCGATCATTACCGCCGTTGTGTACAAATGCTCAGCCCATCCGGACCGATTTGTCTCGCACGAACAGCGGTAATGATCGACTATGTGGTAGCGGCGAGCGTTAGTCCAGCCAGCCGGGGCGAACCAGCCCGGACTCGTAGGCGAGCACCACCAGCTGAGCGCGGTCGCGCGCGGCCAGCTTCACCATCGCCCGGCTCACGTGCGTCTTCGCGGTGGCCGGGCTGACCACGAGCTTCGCCGCGATCTCCTCGTTCGACAGCCCGCCGGCCACCAGCGCCATCACCTCGCGCTCCCGGTCGGTTAGCGGAGCCAGCAGGTCCGAAGCGGGCGGGCGCTTGGCCCGGGCGGCGAACTCCTCGATCAGGCGGCGGGTGATGCTCGGCGACAGCAGCGCTTCGCCGCCGGCTACGACCCGAACGCCCTGGATCAGGTCGACCGGCTCGGTGTCCTTGACCAGGAACCCGCTGGCGCCCACCCGCAGTGCCTCGAACACGTACTCGTCCAGCTCGAACGTGGTGAGGATCAGGACCCGGACGCCGCCGAGCGCGGGATCCGCCGCGATCCGGCGGGTCGCCTCCAGGCCGTCCAATCGCGGCATCCGGATGTCCATCAGCACCACATCGGGCTTGAGCGCGCTCGCCTGGCTGACCGCTTCCTCGCCGTCGACGGCCTCGCCCACCACCTCGATGCCGTCCTCCGCGGCCAGCAGTGCGCGGAACCCGGCGCGCACCAGCGCCTGGTCGTCGGCCAGCAATACTCGGATCACAACGCTCCATCCAATGGCAGCCGGGCCCGCACCCGGAACCCGCCACCCGGTCGTGGCCCGGCGGAAAGCTCGCCGCCGAGCGTCTCGGCCCGTTCCCGCATGCCGGCGATGCCCGCGCCGGTGGTCGGCAGCCCGCTCCCGGCTTCGGCGCCGCCGGTCGGGCCGGCGTCGTTGTGGACCTGGATCACCAGCTCGTCCTCGGCGTACCTGATCTCAACGGTCGCGGCGACCGCGCCGGCATGCCGGTATACGTTCGTCAATGCTTCCTGCACGATTCGGTACGCGGCCAGGTCCACCCGGGCCGGTAGCGGCACTGGCGTGCCTTCGATCCGGGTGCCGACGGTGAGCCCGGCCGCGCCAAGCCGGGCGATCAGCTCGTCCAGCCGGGCCAGGCTCGGCGCCGGTGCTCGCGGCGCGTCCTCGTCCACCTGCCGCAGCACGCCGAGGGTGGCTCGCAGCTCGCGTAGCGTCTCCTTGCTCGCGTCCTTGATCGCGGCGAGCGCGGCCCGAGCCTGCTCGGGCTGCGTGTCGATCAGGTGCAGCGCCACCCCGGCCTGCACATTGATCAGCGAAATGTTGTGCGCCAGCACGTCGTGCAGCTCCCGGGCGAAGCCGAGCCGTTCTTCGCTGGCCCGGCGCCGTCCTTCCTCGGCGCGCATCCGCATCGCCTCGGCAAACCGCTCCTGGCGGCTACGCACCAGTTCGGCCACCACAATCATGACCAGCAGCCAGGCGAACACCCCGGCGAGGTGGAGCGGTGGCGAGCCGCGGTCGGCGCTAACGGTGTAGGTCAGCGCCGCGTAGCCGACGAATCCCAGTCCGACCGTGACCCAGGCCGCGCGGCGGTGCCCGGACAGCACCGCGCTGAATACCGCCCCGATCAGGCTGAAGAAGATCGGGCCGTACGGATAGCCCAGAGACAGGTAGCCCAGGGTGATCAACGCCACCGCGATCAGCACCGGGATCGGGAAGCGTCGGCGCAGAATGAGCGCCGCCGGGCCGGCGACTAGCAGGGCGTATCCGAGCGCGTCCAGGGTCGTGGCGTCAGGTTGGTTGTTGGCGGCCAGTTTGGTGCCCACGACCTGGAACACGGCCAGCACGACCATCGGCAGCACCAGCCACGGCCACGGCGGCGGGCGGTCCCGCCAGGCCCAGGCGGGCGGGCCGAACGGCCAGGGCGGATACGGTTCCGAGCCCTGGACGCCGGTATTCGCCGGGCCTAGCCGCGGCCTGCTGGTCAGCGTCACTCCTTCACCGTAGGGCCCCCCGAACCCGCTCGGCATCGACCGGCCAGTGGGGTTTCCCCTACTACGCGGGGAGTAGCGCGGACCGCGCGGCTCCTGCCTCCGGCGCAGCCCAAGAGCCGCCGCGAGGTCGACGCGTGTCCGGTGCGTGCCGGACAGGATCGACACAGAGGTATCCGGTGCAGACCCGTCAGAGGAGATCTCATGTCCGTGAGGGAGCGGATCGCCGCGCTGCCGGCCGGCCGGCGACTCAAATGGCTGGTGGTGGTGTTCTGGCTGGCGCTGATCGCGCTGGCCATGCCGCTGGCCGGCAAGCTCGGCGATGTCCAGAAGAACTCGTTCGAATCATGGGTGCCGGGCAGCGCGGAGTCGACCAAGGCGTTCCGGCTGGCCGAGCAGAACTTCGGGGAGAGCGACACCATCCCGACGATCATCGTCTACGCCCGTCAGGGTGGGCTTACCGTGGCCGACCGCGCGAAGGTCGAGGCCGATCACCGAGCCCTCGCCCCGCAGGCCAAGGGCGGCTCGCTGCCGCCGGTCATCACCTCGCAGGACCGGGCCGCCGCGCTGCTCAGCCTGCCGCTGGCCGGCAGCATGGACGGCGAGGGCGAGGTCGCGGCCAAGGTTGAGCAGATCAAGGACACGGTCCAGGCGAATGCGCCGCCGGGTCTAGAGGTCAAGGTCACCGGCGCCGGCGGCGCGATCGCCGACTTCGACGAGGTGTTCGGCGCGATCGACTCCACCCTGCTGCTGGTCACGCTCGGTGCGGTGGCCATCATTTTGATCCTCACCTACCGAAGCCCGCTGCTGTGGCTGGTGCCGCTGCTGACCGTGTTCGTGGCCGGCGCACAGGTCGCGAACGCGGTCGTCTACCTGCTGGCCCGGTACGCCGGGCTGGTCGTGAACGGTCAGAGTGCCGGCATCCTTACCGTGTTGGTGATCGGTGCCGGTACCGACTATGCGCTGCTGCTGGTCGCCCGCTACCGCGAAGAGCTGCGCCGCCACCGCGATCGGCACGAGGCGATGGCGATCGCGCTCGGCCGCTCGTGGCCGGCCATCTTCGCGTCGGCCGGAACGGTCATCCTCGGCATGCTCTGCTTGCTGGTTGCCGAGATGAACTCCACCAAGAGCCTCGGCCCGGTGGCCGCGATCGGGATCGGCGTGGCGTTCCTCGCGATGACCACGCTGCTGCCCGCGATCCTGGTCATCTTCGGTCGCTGGCTGTTCTGGCCGTTCGTGCCCCGGTTCGACCCCGCGCACGCGCACGACGACCCGGTGACCGACCACGGGATCTGGGGCCGGATCTCGCGGGCTATCGGCCGCCGGCCGCGCACCATCTGGGTGACCACCGCGGTCGTGCTCGGCGCGCTCGTAGTCGGTGTCACCTCGATGCAGACCGGGCTGCGGCAGTCCGAGGCATTCACCACCAAGCCGGAGTCGGTGATCGGCCAGGAGCTGCTGGCCGCGCACTTTGCCGCCGGTTCGGCCGATCCGGTGGAGGTGTATGCGCGGACTCCGGCCGCCCAGGCGGTCGCGACCGCGGTGGCCGGGGTGCCCGGGGTGGCGCCCGGTGGGGTAGCCCAGCCGGTCATCTCCGGCGACTGGGCCCGAATCGATGCGGTGTTGACCAGCGAGGCGGACACCGCGGCAGCGCGGGCGACCGTGGCCGACATCCGGGATACCGTGCACGCGGTCCCGGATGCGCAGTCGCTTGTTGGTGGTACGACCGCGTTCGCCATCGACGCGAACGCGGCGACCGCGCGGGACATCCGCCTGGTGATCCCGCTGATCCTGCTGGTGGTGCTGCTGACGCTGACCGTGCTGCTGCGCGCGCTGGTCGGACCGCTGGTGCTGCTGGCCAGCGTGGTGCTGTCGTTCGGCGCCGCGCTTGGCGCGGCCGCGCTGCTGTTCAACGCGCTCGGGTATCCGCGAGTGGACCCGGCACTACCGCTGTTCGGGTTCCTGTTCCTGGTCGCGCTCGGTGTCGACTACACGATCTTCCTGATGACCAGGGCCAGGGAGGAGGTCGGCCGGGTCGGGCACCGGCTGGGTGTGCTGCGCGCGCTGGCGGTGACCGGCGGCGTGATCACCAGCGCCGGCATCGTGCTCGCCGCGACGTTTGCCGGGCTGGCCAGCTTGCCGGTGGTGTTTGTTCTGCACATCGGCCTGCTGGTCGCGGTTGGCGTGCTGCTGGACACGCTGGTGGTGCGCTCGTTCCTGGTGCCCGCGCTCGCGCTGGACATCGGGCCGCGGTTCTGGTGGCCCGGCCGCTTGGCTCGTACGGTCGGGGCCGAGCCGGCATCCGGGGCGGCGGAACGCCCGCTCGTCCCGGCTCGCTAGTACCGCCGCATCCGGGTGCCGTCAGGCGCGCAGGTTTACCAGCGTCGGCGGCACCCGGATCCCGTCCGGCCGCGCCAGGCTGATCAGCGCGTGGCCGGGCGGGACCGCGTTGATGATCTCCGACGGGGACCAGACGTACCGCTCGACCTCCCGGGCCGTCCTGCCCTCGGAGTAGCTGGTGGTCTGCGAGCTGCGGCCGGGCACGTAGGTGTACCGGTGGCTCTGGTCGGTGGCCAGCGGATCGGCCGACTGCGAGGCAGTGCGGTAGCCGGCGGCGGCCGTGCCGCTCTGCCCGGTGCTCGCGGATCTGGTCACCTCCTCGACCCACTGGGTGCCCCAATAGTCGGCGAAGTACTGCGCGTCCCGGGGGTCTACGCCGGCGAAGATCGCCTTGCACCCGGTGCTGCCGAAAATGGTCGAGCGAAGGTTCTCGGCGAAATCTCCGAGCGACTGGGTCAGCAGCACCAGACCGGCGTTGCGGGAACGCAGATGCTGCACGCCGCGGGCGACGTAGTCGTCCACGTAGCGGCCCGCCTCGTCGATCACCAGACCCTTGAAGATGTCCGCATTCGACCGCGGGGACGCCGCGACCTGCACGAACTGGGCAACCGCGAGCCGGGCGAGGATGCGGGCCGCCTCGGGGTAGAGCGCCTCAGGCAGCGCGATCCTGACCCGCAGCGGCTGGCTGATCTCGCCCATGCTGAATTTGTGCCGCTTCTCGTCCAGCAGCTTGACCAGGCTCGGCCGGTCCAGCAGCCCGAGCCGCTCCACCAGCGAAGCGGCCGGATCGTCACGGCGCCGCCGCTGGTGCTCGCGGCTGGCGAGCAGGTGCTCGTGCTCACCGAGTCGGCCGCTGTTGGCCAGCTTGTCGCGCAACGACTGGATCACCCGCTCGTCGCCCTTGAGCAGGCCGAGCAGCACGCGGATCGTTGGGTACCGCCGGTAGGCGGCATCGTAGGCGGCCAGCGCCTGGTACAGCGCGTTCTTCGAGGCGTCGACGAAGTACGCCTTGTCGCCGCTGATCTCCGGCGGCAGCAGCGCGGACGCGAGCCGGTCGGCCGCCTCCTCCGCGGTTCGGGCACCGCCGTACAGGTCGAAGCCCCACGACCCGTCCGGGTTGGCCAGGTCGATGTCCACGTCGAACATGCCCGGTACGTCGAAGTCGTCGCCCTTCGGGTCGATCACCACCACCGACGCCGCGTTGGCCAGTGCGGCCAGGCACAGGTGCTCGACGATCGGAACCGCGAACCCGCGGGTCTTGCCCGAACCCGGCGGCCCGATAGCCAGTAGTGAAGTGGTCAACATCGCGGTGTCCAGCCCGAACGGCTGGTCCTGCAACTCGTCCGGGTTGCGCGGCTCGTCCACCGCCAGGCCGAGCCGCACCTGGTCACGCAGGAGGTCGTGGTCAGTGCGGCGGACCGGCAGGTCGCGCTGTCCGGACCGGTGCAGGAACGCGGCTCCGTGATAGGCCCTGAGCTCGCGGACCGCGATCTCCATTCCGTTCGGTTCGGCCGTGGCATGCCGCAGGGTTAGCCCGATCCGGGCCCGGTCGACATCGGTCAGTTCGCCGTGTTGCGCCTGCGTGGACAGCTCGGCGGCGACTGATGGGTGGTTCTCGCGGAGCAGCTGCGCCCACGGGTCAGCGGGTGGGGGCGGCTCCGGCACCTGGCCACTCAGTCGCTCGATCCGGCGGCTGAGCAACGGCTTGATCCCCAGCGCCCGCTCCAATCGGCCGCGGTCTTGCTGCTGTCGCCGCTCGAACATCTTGAGCACGGCCAGCAGCACCGAGCCGAGGCCCAGCCGCACCGCGAGGTCGTCCGCGTCGTACTCGGCCCGGTCCAGCGCCAGCCGGCCAAGCGCGGCGCCGGCGAGCGCGATCGCTGCCGGTGCTGCGAGCGTGCGAAACAGCAGCAGCGCCACGATCAGCACGATGCCGGCCAGCAGCATGCTTAAGCACCCGGGCGAGGTCAGCGCCCCCCGGCCCACCGCCCGAGCCGCGGTCCACAGCACCCGGCCCAGCCACCACACCGCGCGGATCGGCAGCATGAGCTGCTGCATCAGCAACCGCGGGACCAGGTCCAGGTTCAGGTGGTGGCCGAGCTCGTGTGCCAGGACTGCCTCTAGCTGCCTGGGCCGCAGCCTCCGTACCGCCAGTGCGGTGACCACGACGCCGTAGCCACCACTGGCGTACGCGTTGAGGTCCTTCTGGTCGGAGACCATGAGCCGGTAACGGTCGAACGGTATCCCGGCCCGCGTCAGGACGTTCTGCCAGGGCTCGCGCAGCCGAGCCAGCTCGTCGGGCGTGGGTTCCCGGGCGCGGTAGAGCCGATACGCCACCAGGCCCTGGGTCGGCTTGATGAAATGCGCGGCCGCAATCGCGATCCACCCGCCGATCAAGACCACGGTCCAGAACACCGACTGTCTCCACAGCCAGGACACGATCGGGATGACGATCATCACGGCGGCCACTGCGAGCAGCGCGAGTGGCAGTGCGGTCAGCAGCGTCGCACCGCCGGGTCGCCGGGCTACGACATTCGGTTTCGCAGCGGCCGGCTCCGCTGCGGCATCGGTCGCCTCGTCGGTCGCCGCATCGGCTGTGGCGCCGGCCGGCGGATCCGCGTTCTCGTCGGTCTCCGAGCCGTCCGCGCCGAAGACGCCCGGCGTGCCCGGCCAGGCGGTGCCCAGCGATCCCATCGGGGCCCGGCCGTCACCGGTGGCTCGCGGGACGAAGTTCGGTTCGGGGAACATGCGCGGCGGCCGGGTGCGGCTGTCGTACGACGCGCTCGAGGAGTTCGGGCGCACGGACGACGTCCAGCTCCGGCCGTCCCAGTACCGTTCCTGGTCCAGGCCGGACGGGCACGGGTGCCACCCGGCTTGCTGGCTGGCCACGCGTCCTCCTCTCTCGATACCGTGCCGTGGTACCCGATCAGGCGGGCCAGACCGTGTCTCGACTGGATTGTGCTACTGATTCCCGTTCGAATGAACGGGTACAGCGGTGGGTAGAGATGATCGTCGCCGCCGCGACGTGAGGGGGCGCCATGCACGTTCGCTACGCCGCCTGCCTGACGGGCGCCGCGATCGGGCTGGGTTTGGTCGGCATCGCGGCGCCCGTGTACGCGCACACCCAACCGGCTGGTCATCTCATCGCCGCCGCCCAGACCCCGACCCCGAGCCCGACAGCAACCCCCAGGCCGACGCCGACGCGGACGCCGACGCCCCCCCCCCCCCC
>DATAFN010000208.1:0-10135 GCA_036257435.1 Actinomycetes bacterium | reverse complement strand
TATCGGGCGTTCTTCGCGCTTCCCGTGGAGAACTTCTCGACCACGACGGGCCAGCCGACCAACGCGGTGTACGGCTTTACCGCGATGCTCATCAATGCGCTGCGCGATGAGCAGCCGAGCCACATCGCGGTCGCGTTCGACGTGTCGCGCAAGACGTTCCGCGCCGAGAAGTTCGCCGAGTACAAGGCCAAGCGCAGTGAGACCCCGGTCGACTTCCGCGGCCAGGTCGAGCTGATCAGGGAGGTGCTCACCGCGCTGCGGATACCCTCGCTGAGCCTGGAGGGGTACGAGGCCGACGACCTGATCGCGACGCTGGCCTCCGCGGCCGAAGCCGAGGACTACGACGTGCTGATCGTCACCGGTGACCGCGACACGTTCCAGCTCGTCACCGACCGGGTGACCGTGCTGTACGCGGTGCGCGGCGTTTCGGAGCTGGCTCGGATGACGCCGGCGGCGGTGTTCGATCGCTACGGTCTGACCCCGGCACAATATCCAGACTTCGCCGCGTTGCGCGGCGACCCGTCCGACAACCTGCCCGGCATACCTGGGGTGGGGGAAAAGACTGCGGCGAAGTGGGTGCGCGAGTTCGGCTCGTTCGACGCGCTGGTCGACCGGGTCGATGAGGTGCCGGGCAAGGCCGGCGACGCGCTGCGTGCGCACCTGTCGGCGGTGATGACCAACCGGCAGCTCACCGAGCTGGTCAGGGACGTCCCGCTGGAGGTGGTCACCGAGTCGCTGGTGTGGCCCGGCTGGGACCGCGACGCGGTGCACGCGGTCTTCGACACGCTGCAGTTCCGGGTGCTGCGGGACCGGCTCTACCAGACGCTCACGGCTGCCGAGCCGGAGGCGGAGGCGGGCTTCGAAGTGACCGGGCAGCTGCTCGAGCCGGGCGAGGTGGCCGGGTGGCTGGCCGAGCACGCCGCGGGTGGCGCTCGGGTCGGCATCGCCGCGGCCGGCGCTTGGGGCCGGGGCACCGGCCGGCTGACCGGGATCGGGCTGGCGGCTGCCGATGGCGCTGGTGCCTGGATCGATCCGGCCGCGCTCACTCCGGCTGATGACGCCGCCCTAGCCGAGTGGCTGACCGACCCGGACCGGCCGAAGGTGATGCACGACGCCAAGGGGCCGATGCTCGCGCTGGCGGCCCATGGCTGGGCGTTGCGCGGCCTGGTGTCCGACACGGCGCTGTCCGCTTACCTGGTGCTGCCCGGGCAGCGGTCGTTCGACCTGGCCGACCTCACGCTGCGGTTCCTACGCCGCGAGCTGCGAGCCGAGGAGCCGGCCGAGGCCGGTCAGCTGTCCTTCGACGGGGGCGACGAGAGCGCGCAAGCGCAGGCATTGGTGGTGCGGGCCCGGGCCGTGATCGACCTGGCTGAGGCGCTGGACGTGCAGCTGGCCGCGCAAAACGGCACCGCGCTGCTGGCCCAGGTAGAACTGCCGCTGGTCGACGTGCTGGCGGCGATGGAGCAGGCCGGGATCGCGGCCGACTCCGAATACCTGGCTCACCTGGAGGCGGGCTTCGCCGCCGAGGTGAAGGACGCGGCCGAGCGTGCCTACGCGGTAGTCGGCCGGCAGTTCAACCTCGGGTCGCCCAAACAGCTGCAGGTGATCTTGTTCGAGGAGCTCGGGCTACCTAAGACCAAGCGGATCAAGACCGGCTACACCACCGATGCCGAGGCGCTGACCGGGCTCTACGCGCAGACCGAGCATCCGTTGCTCGAGCACCTGTTGCGGCACCGCGACGTGTCCAAGCTGCGCACGACGGTAGAGGGCCTGATCAAGTCCACCGCCGAGGACGGCCGGATCCACACCACGTTCAACCAGATCATCGCGGCTACCGGCCGGCTGTCGTCGACCGATCCCAACCTGCAGAACGTGCCGATTCGGACCGAGGAGGGCCGGCAGATCCGGCGGGCGTTCGTCGTGGGGGACGACTGCGAAAGCCTGATGACCGCGGACTACAGCCAGATCGAGATGCGGATCATGGCGCATCTGTCCGAGGATGCGATTCTCATCGAAGCGCTGCGATCGGGTGCGGACTTCCACGCCACCACCGCCGCCCGGGTGTTCGGCGTGCCGCGCGCGGAGGTCACCACCGCGATGCGGGCGAAGATCAAGGCGATGAACTTCGGGCTCGCGTACGGGCTTTCCGCGTACGGGCTGTCCCAGCAGCTGGGCATCTCCACCGAGGAAGCCCGCGAACTGATGGAGGAATACTTCGAGCGGTTCGGCGGCGTGCGCGACTACCTGCGCGGCGTGGTCGACGAGGCGCGCCGCAACGGCTACACCGAGACCATCCTCGGCCGCCGCCGCTACCTGCCCGACCTGACCAGCGACAATCGGCAGCGTCGCGAGATGGCCGAGCGGATGGCGCTCAACGCCCCGATTCAGGGCTCGGCGGCCGACATCATCAAGGTCGCGATGCTCGGCGTGCACCATGCTCTGCGTGACGCCGGGCTGCGCTCGCGGATGCTGCTGCAGGTGCACGACGAGCTCGTGCTCGAGATCGCGTCCGGAGAGCGAGACCGGGTACAGGAACTTGTCACCGAGCAGATGCGTGGCGCTTATTCGCTGCATGTCCCGCTTGATGTGTCGACCGGGTTCGGGCCAACCTGGGAAGACGCCGCGCACTGATCGTGTCCGGTGGCCGGCCAACCGGCCAACCGCCGGTATCGATCACATCAAATGTCCGATCGTGGGGTGGAAGCAAATCCGGATCGTGGTTAACGTCAGAGGCTGCGGATGCGAGCCGAAGGCACGGGCGGCAGAGCCTTTAGTAACGGAGGGTTGAGTGCGCAGCACGGCACGGTTCCGGCGCGCGGGGGCGATCCTGTTCCTGTCGCTATGCGCAGCGGCCGCAGGAGTCCCCGGCGGGGGGTTGCGCGCGCTTGTGCTGTCCGAATCGCTGCTCCCTGACGCGTCCGCGGCGACCGCGTACCCGTTCAACCCGTGGGCCGAGCCGGTGCACCCGCCGGTGCCCACGGAGCTTCCGTTGCCGCCGGTGCCGCCCACGACGGTGCCGTCCCCCGCGAACCCGACGCCCGGCGTCCCGATCGGCGTATACCCGCCTTACCTGGGGGGCTACCAGTACGGGGTGCCGGCCAACGTGTACGCGGCCTACTACCGCGCCGCTGCCGCGCTGCGCCTACGCGATGTGGGTTGTCACCTGAGCTGGGCGATGCTGGCCGGCGTCGGCAAGATCGAGTCCGGGCACGCGCGTGGTGGCGACCTGTACGCGGACGGCACCACCCGCGCCCGCATCATCGGGATCGCGCTGGACGGCAGCCGGCCGGGCACTGCGACCGTTCCGGATACCGACGACGGGATCTGGGACGGCGACGCGCGGTGGGACCACGCGGTCGGGCCGATGCAGTTCCTTCCAGGCACCTGGCGCCGGTTCGGCCAGGACGGCAACAGCGACGGGCGGCGCGACCCGCACAACATGCACGACTCGGCGCTGGCGGCCGCGACCTACCTGTGTGCTGGCGGCCGCGACCTGGCCACCAGCAGCGGTCTCCAGGCCGCGATCTTCGCGTACAACCCGTCCAGCGCGTACGTCGCGGCCGTAATCGCCTGGATCAACGTCTACCGGCAGTCGGGTGTCCCGGTGCCGGCACCGCAGGGGCCGAGCATCCCACCGCCCACGCATACTTCCTCGCCCACCGCGACCCGCTCGCCGACGCACACGCCGACCACGGCGAAGCCGAGCCCCACCTCGACGACGTCGCGCACTCCGACCGCGAGCCCGACCGTTACTCCGACGGATACCGCCACGCCCACGCCGACGGTTAGCGCGACTCCCACCCCAACGGATGGATCGACCGCCCCCGGCACCGCCTGCCCGACCGCAACGCCGACCGACACGGCGAGCCCCACCGGCACGCCGACGGATTGCCCGACCGGTACGCCGACCCCAACCGACTGCCCGACCGGTACGGCCGCGCCAGGTGCGACCGCGTCCGAGGCGTTGCCGTCCGATCCGACCGGCGCGCCGAGCTGCCCGGCACCATCTGCGCCCGCCCCGTCGCCGGCCCCGAGCGAAGGCCAGACCGCGGCGCCATCCGATGGATCGACCGGTGCTCCGGCCGACGATTCGTCCGGGGGCACCAGCCAGCCGAGCGGCTCGTCGGAGCCGTCCGCGCTCCCGGCGAAGGACGAGAACCCAGTGGCTAGGGAGGAGGAGCCGGCCTCCACCCCAGCGGTCGCGAGCTCGAGCGAAAGCTCTGGGCAGCACGAGCCCACCCCGACCGCGCCGCCCGATCCCGCTGACGCCACGGCTCTGATCACGGTCGGAACCATCGGCACCGGCGCCGGCCGGGCGGATCCGGACCTGGTCGGCACCCTCACCGTCACACCGATCCGGGACGGGTGGCAGGTCAGCGTCGAGCACCTGCACGGCCTGGGCGGCACCGTGCGCCACCTCGACCAGCTCGATGCGCGGATCAAGGAGTCGATCGCGGCTCAGTACGGCACTGCCGCAGGGCACGCCGTCGTGCTGGTGGCGGTGCTAGACGAGGACGTGGTGACCGCGCTGCGTGCCGTCCGCAGGACCGCGGACGAGCCCACCAGCGCGGCAGCCACCGAGGCACGGATCGCGTTCGGCCGCGCCGCCGCGGCCGCCGGCCTGTCCGCCCGGGACGTCGACTACCTGATCGCCACTGCCCAGTAGGCAGCACCGCGCACCTGACCACAGCACGGTCGACCGGACCGCGGTCAGCTCTGCCTAACCGGGCTTGTCGCAGACGAAGATCGCGGTACCGGGAATGATCCGGCCGCGCAGCGGACTCCAACCGCCCCAGATCCGGTCATGGCCGTCTGGCCATTCTGGCTCTACCAGGTCGGTCAGCTGAAACCCGGCGGCGTTGATCTGCCGTACCCAGTCGCCCATGGTCCGATGGTGCTCCGCGTAACTGGCCGTTCCGGCCTCGTTCTGCTCCACGTACGCCCGCCGGTCGAAGTACGAGTCGCGAGCGACCAGGCCGGCCTCGCCCGGGTTGTCGGGGAACGACCAGCGGATCGGATGGCTGACCGAGAACACCCAGCGCCCACCCGGCCGGAGCACCCGGGCAATCTCGCGTAGGACTTGAGCCGAGTCGGCCACGAACGGCAGCGCGCCGTATGCGGAGCAGGCCAGGTCGAACACATTTGCGCCGAATGGCAGTGCGGCCGCGTCGGCCTGGGCCAGCGGAACCCAAGTCGGTGCGCCCGATGCCGCGTCGATCCGTCGGGCGTGTTCGAGCTGGCGGCGAGACAGATCGATCCCAACCACCGAGGCACCTTGCTTGGCCAGCCAGCGTGAGCACTGAGCGGCGCCGCAGCCCACTTCCAAGACCAGCCGGCCCGCCACCGGGCCGAGCAACCGGGCGTCGGCCTCATCCAGACCCTCGGGACACCAGACGAAGCCGTCGTCGCGAAGGAACTCGCCGTGCTCGGCCTGGTACCAGTCGGCCGCCCGGTCCCACCAGGCGCGATTGGCCCGCACGGTCTCGGTTGCCGACACCTCGTGCCGGGTCGCCGGGTCGGCCATCGCTACCTCCTTCCGCCACGTCGCCGGCCGATCCTGATCATCGTTCACGATAGTGCGGTGCAAATCGGTGCATACTTGGTGATCGTTTGTCAGCGGCGTGACCAACGATCGGATCTGCATCGCGCCCGGGCCGCGAAACGCGATCACGGCGCCGACCGGCGCGCCGCTCGATTGACCCGCTCCTTAACCGCCCCGTATCCTGACGGGTGCGCTGTGGGGCCTGCGCGACCTCAGACGGAGCAGGCCGCGCTCGACCACGTCGACCATTCGGTCACCACTTCCTTGGCCCGACGGTCTTGACCAGGGCGAAACCGGGCCCGCCGCGCGCCCGCACTACGACCCTGTCCGCATCGGAGTCCACCAGCAGATGACGAGCACCACCGATACCGCAGCGACCACCACCCCGCAGGTAGCGGTCAATGACGTCGGTTCCGAGGAGGAGTTCCTCGCCGCGATCGACGAGACGATCAAGTACTTCAACGACGGCGACATCGTGGACGGCGTCGTTGTCAAAGTCGATCGGGACGAGGTCCTGCTCGACATCGGCTACAAGACCGAAGGGGTCATCCCCTCCCGCGAGCTGTCGATCAAGCACGACATCGACCCGAGCGAGGTCGTAACCGTCGGCGATCACATCGAGGCCCTGGTTCTCCAGAAGGAGGACAAGGAGGGCCGGCTGATCCTGTCCAAGAAGCGCGCGCAGTACGAGCGCGCCTGGGGCACGATCGAGAAGATCAAGGAGGAGGACGGCGTCGTCACCGGCTCGGTCATCGAGGTGGTCAAGGGCGGCCTCATCCTCGACATCGGGCTGCGCGGCTTCCTGCCCGCCTCGCTGGTCGAGATGCGCCGGGTCCGCGACCTGCAGCCGTACGTCGGCAAGGAGCTCGAAGCAAAGATCATCGAGCTGGACAAGAACCGCAACAACGTGGTCCTGTCCCGCCGGGCCTGGCTCGAGCAGACCCAGTCCGAGGTACGCCAGACGTTCCTCACCACGCTGCAGAAGGGCCAGATCCGCTCCGGCGTGGTTTCCTCGATCGTCAACTTCGGCGCGTTCGTCGACCTCGGCGGCGTCGACGGTCTCGTACACGTATCCGAGCTGTCCTGGAAGCACATCGATCACCCGTCCGAGGTGGTGGAGGTCGGCCAGGAGGTCACCGTCGAGGTGCTCGATGTCGACATGGACCGGGAGCGGGTCTCACTCTCGCTCAAGGCGACCCAGGAAGACCCGTGGCAGCAGTTCGCCCGGACCCACGCGATCGGGCAGGTCGTGCCGGGCCGGGTCACCAAGCTAGTGCCGTTCGGGGCGTTCGTCCGGGTAGACGAGGGCATCGAGGGTCTGGTCCACATCTCCGAGTTGGCCGAGCGGCACGTCGAGATTCCCGAGCAGGTGGTCCAGGTCGGCGACGAGATCTTCGTCAAGGTCATCGACATCGACCTCGAGCGCCGGCGGATCTCACTGTCGCTCAAGCAGGCCAACGAAGGCACCATCGCCGAGGCGGTCGGGGACACCTTCGACCCGACTCAATACGGCATGACCGCCGACTACGACGAGTCCGGCAACTACGTCTATCCCGAGGGCTTCGACCCGGAGACCAACGACTGGCTGCCCGGCTACGAGAAGCAGCGCGAGGAGTGGGAGCGGCAGTACGCCGAGGCCCGCACCCGCTACGAGGCGCATCGCAAGCAGGTCGAGGACGCCCGCAAGGCCGACGCCGAGGCGGCGGCCGAGTCCGGCGAAACCCCGTCTTCGTACTCCTCCGCAGAGGAGGAGAGTGAGGCGACGGGCACGCTGGCGTCCGACGAGGCGCTGGCCGCGCTCCGCGAGAAGCTCACCGGCAGCGGCTGAGGCTTCCAGGCTCCAGGCACTCGAGGGCCCCCGCGATCGAAGCTGATCGCGGGGCCCTGTCTGTGTCCGCGGCTGATCGCAGCGTTCCAAGTCAGTGCCTAGCCAGACTGGCGCACGACCAATTCGGTGGGTAGTACGTCCGCGCCGTTGGTCGCCGCGGCCGGGTTGAGCAGGCTCAGCAGCTTGCGCGTCATGGCGCGGCCCATCTCCACGATCGGCTGGCGCACCGTGGTGAGCGGCGGATCCACGTACTGGGCCACGTCGTGGTCGTCGAACCCGACGACGGCTACGTCGTCGGGGACTCGCCGGCCCGCGGACCGCAGGGTCGCCAGCGCGCCGACCGCCATCAGGTCGGACGCGGCGAACACGGCGTCCAAATCCGGTACCCGATCCAGCAGCGCGGACATCGCACTGGCCCCGCTCTGCTGGGTGAAGTCCCCGACCTCGACCAGGTCGGCGCGATACCGGCCGGGGCCGAGCGCCTCCCGGTAACCGGTCAGCCGGTCTACCCCCGCGCCCATGTTCTGCGGCCCGGCAATCGTGGCGATCCGCTGCCGGCCGAGGTCGACCAGCCGGCGCACCGCGAGCCCGGCGCCGCCGACGTTGTCGACGTCGACGCACGGCAGGCCGGCGTCGTTCACCAAGATCCGGCCGCCGAGCACGGTCGGGATCCCGGCTCCGGCCAGTGCGCCGGGCAGCGGATCGGCGCCGTGCAGCGACAGCAGCAGGACCCCGTCCACGTGGCCACCGCGCACGTACCGCTCAAACCGCTCGTGGTCGGCGTCGGTGGTGACCATGACGAGAACGAGCTGCTCACCGGTGTCCTGCAGCTCCAGGCTCACCCCGCGGACGATGCCGCCGAAGAACGGGTCGTTGAACAGCATCGTGTCCGGCTCGGACACGACCAGCGCGATCGTGTCGGTGCGCTGGGTGACCAGCGTTCGCGCGGCCCGGTTGGGCACGTACCCGAGTGACCGGATGGACGCCTCGACCGCGTCCCGCGCCTCGTCGCTGACCTTCGGCGATCCGTTGATCACGCGGGAGACGGTGGCCCGGGACACGCTGGCGTCAGCAGCGACATCCTCGAGTGTCGGGCGGGATCGGGTCACCGCTGCCGCACCTCCCGTCAGTCCAGCCCGTTGCGGGCGATCACGTTCCGGTACCAGAGTGCGCTGTCCTTGAGCGAGCGCCGGCCGGTCCGGAAGTCAACATGCACGATCCCGAACCGCCGGGCATAACCCTCGGCCCACTCGAAATTGTCCATCAGCGACCACACGAAGTAACCGCGCAGGTCAACACCGAGCGCGATGGCCTCGTGGCTGGCGCGCAGGTGCCCGGCCAGATAGTCGATCCGGTCCGGATCCGCGATCCGGCCGTCCGGACCCCGCCGGTCATCGAACGCGGCGCCGTTCTCGGTCACCATCAGCGGGATGGCGGGGTAGTCGCGATGGATCCGGGTCAGCAGCTCGACCAAGCCGAGCGGGTCGATGCCCCAGCCGCCCCCGGTGACCGGCCCGGGTGGCGACATGATCTCGATGTCGTCGCATCCTGGATACTCGCTCGGCAGCTGGTCCGGCCAGTTGCTGTCCCGGCTTTCTTCCCGATCATTACCGTCGCTGCGCCCAGACAAATCGGTCGAACTGGGTGATCGCTTGCTCACACCGCCAGTGATGATCGGACCTGGACGTTTCCTGACCCGGAACGGCTGGTAGTAGTTGATGCCCAACATGTCGATCGGCGCGCTGATCGTGGTCGGGTCACCGTCGGTCACGAACGACCAGTCGGTCAGCGCCGCGGTATCGGCAAGCATGTCCGCCGGGTAGCGGCCGAGCAGCAACGGGTCCAGGTAGATCCGGTTGCGCAACGCGTCGATCCGGCGTGCGGCGTCGAGATCGGGGACCGAAGTCGTGGCCGGGGTGATCGGAGCCGGGTCGAGCGAGATGCCGAACCGGTTCTGGTCGCCGCCGGTCCTTTCCGGTCCGCCCACGCCGGCCGCCCGCATCGCCGCGATCGCCAGTCCGTGGCCGAGCAGCAGGTGGTGGACCGCGCGCAGGGCCGCCGGCGGGTCCTGGACACCGGGCGCGTGCCGCCCCGAGCTGTAGCCGAGCAGGCCGGCGCAGGACGGCTCGTTGATGGTCGTCCAGGACTGCACCCGGTCGCCGAGCGCGGCGTAGACGATCTCCGCGTAGTCGGCGAACCGCAGTGCTGTGTCCCGGTTCGGCCATCCGCCGGCATCCTGCAACGCCTGTGGTAGGTCCCAGTGGTACAGCGTGAGCACCGGCTTGATGCCGGCCTCGAGCAGCGCGTCCACCAGCCGGCGGTAGTGGTCCAGGCCGGCCTGATTGGCCGGACCTTGGCCGACCGGCTGGATTCGCGGCCACGCTACCGAGAACCGGTAGGCGCTCAGGCCGAGCTCGGCCATCAGCCGTACGTCCTCCGGATAGCGATGGTAGTGGTCCACCGCAACGTCACCGGTGTCGCCGTTGCGGACCCGGCCGGGTAGCCGGCTGAAGGTGTCCCAGATCGACGGACCGCGCCCGTCCTCGGTGACCGCGCCCTCGACCTGGTAGGCGGCGGTGGCGGCGCCCCAGACGAACCCGGGCGGGAACGGATATGCGGGCGGTTCGCCCGTCGCTGGCGCGGCAACGGCGGGCTGCTCGGAGACGCTCATCCCTTGACCGCCCCTTGCATGATCCCCGCTACGATCTGCCGACCGAAGATTACGAACACGATGAGCAGCGGCAGCGTCGCGAGCGTGGTGCCGG
>DATAFN010000194.1:0-9300 GCA_036257435.1 Actinomycetes bacterium | reverse complement strand
TGGAGCGCGACGAACTTCGACATCAGGTCGGCGATGATCGCCAGGTACGGCGCCGGCACGCCGGCACTGCAGAAGTCGTGCGCGAACGGCCTGACACCTGTGACGTCCTGCCCGGGTAACCGGCGCTGGGCGCAGATCATGTTCGACTCGTTCCCACTGATGACGTTCAGCCCGGTCAGCATGGTCGACTCGCGTAACGCCATGCTCGCCGCAGACATGATCCGCTTCGGTGGGGCCAACCAGGACATCCTGTGGAACGCGTTCGCCAAGCGCGGTCTCGGTGAGGGTGCCGTGAGCAACGGAGCCGGCGACCCGAACCCGACGCCGAGCTTCACGTCGCCGCATGCCGACGAGGCGACGGTGACGTTCCGGCCGGTCGACGAGTCCGGCGCGGTCATCCCGAACGCCAAGCTGTTCGTCGGGCACTACCAGGCCAGGGCGGTCCCGGTCGCCGACACCGACGCCGGCACCGCGCTGTCCAACGTGGTCAGCCTGGTTCCGGGGTCGTACGACTTCATCGTGCAGGCCCCTGGTCGCGGGCTGGTGCGGCAGTCGCTGTCGCTCGGTGCCGGGCAGGTCAGGGACATGCCGGTCCTGATGCGAGTCAACCTGGCGTCGAGTGCCGCCGGGGCGACCGCATCCGGTGACGGCATCAACCTGGCACGGCTGATCGACGACGACGAGGCAACGAACTGGGCCTCGCTCGGTAGCCCGGTGGCCGGCAAGCAGGTGACGGTCGACCTGGCCGGCGGGTCCTTCCAGGTCCGCCGGGTCCAGGTGAGCGCGCAGCTTCGCCCGGCGATCACCGGCGATCCCGACGCCGGCGGCCAGAGCCGGTTCTCGGCACTGCGCCAATTCCGGATCCTGGCCTGCGAGGCGAAGGGAGCGGTCACGTGCACCAACGCGGCCGACTTCCACGCGGTGTTCACCAGCGCACCGGACGCGTTCCCATCGATCGCGCCGCGGCCACGCGCGCCGGAGCTGACCATCCGGTCCTTCGTCATCCCGAACACGAAGGCCACCCATCTACGAATCGAGGTACTGACCAACCAGTGCACGGGAACTCCGGCCTACGCAGGTGACCAGGACGACGATCCGCTGAACGTCACCGACTGCGCAGCTGGGAGCACGCAGGACGACAACGTGCGGATCGCCGAGTTCCAGGCGTTCACGCAGTAACCGTAACGGAGTCTGGTGGGGCGGGCCGTCCGGTCCGCCCCACCAGTGCATTCGGATCAGCTCTGGCCTTCCGGGTGTGAGCCAACGGCATCGCGGATCTCGCCGCCCAACTCCGATCCCCGGCTCTGGTGTAGTGCGCGCAACCTCCCGGACTCCGCCAGCCGGCCTACCTCGAGCCCGAGTGTGGCGCGAGCGGGTCCGGCGTGGACCCGGCGCGAGCCAATAGGTCGGCCTCGTACCGCTGCCAGTACTCGCGCAGCAGCACGTATTCCCGGTTCCACGGCTTTTGCACGCCCGCCCAGTGAATGAGCCGTGGGTCGGTCACCACTTCCTGGGTGGGCCGGGCGTTCCACGCCGGCGGCAGCACCGCCCGGTGCGGGCCGGCGTACCAGTTGAGCGCCTGCTGGTCGTTGAGCGCATACCGCTCGACGCCGCCGATTACCTGCGCACAGAACCCGTCCTTACGCATCCGGGCGAGGTCGAGCACCAGCACCCCGGCGTTGAAGTGCGTGAAGTCGTAGCGATGCCGGGTATGGGAGCGGCGCACCAGCTCGTGCGCGTCGTCCGGGCGGTCCGACAAGGCTCGCGCGCTCCGGTAGATCTCCGCGAATCCCGATACCACGTGCCTGGCCACCGCGGACCTGGCCGCCAGCGGGTCACCGTCGAGCTCCCAGTCGTACAGCTCGGCGACATCGGCCAGCGGCAGCGTGTCGATATCGAGGTACACGATCCGGTCGAGGTCGGGCAGCAGATCGGGCAGCAGCAGCCGGTCGAGCGTCGATGGAGTGATGTGCGCCGGCACCCCGGCGAGCACGCCGTGCTCGAGCGGGTCGCACGGCAGCCAGCTGTACGTAACCGTCGGGAACAGGTCACTCAGCCGGGCATAATCCGACTCGTCGTGGTCGCGGACCAGCATCCACAGGTGCAGCGGCCGGGAGCTGTACCTGACCAGCCCCTCCAGGTGGACCGCCAGCTGCCTCTTGAGGTTGCCGTCCAGCGCCAGCGCAACGTGCACCTCCGGCCCGGCTGGAGCCGGCTGGGTCCGGTCCACCACTACCTCACCGGCGCGAACGGCCGCGCACAGCGGGGCGAGTTCGAACGACGGGGTCAGCTCCGGCAGCGCTGCCTGGTGCCGGCGCCGCGCGCTCGCGACGTCGTCGGCGCACAGCTCCCGCCAGCGGGCGTACACGGCATCCTCCGCCTCACCCCGGAAGATCGCCGACGTGACCGCGGCAAGCTTGACCTCGATACCGTCCCGCATCGCGGTCAGGCCGGCACCGTCTACGTCCAGCAGACCGCTCAGCTCGGGCTCGGCCGGATTGGGCGGAGTAAAGCGGGCGGGTGCCCCTATCGACCGAGTGCTCAGATACCAACTCAGCCGGCTCGCCGCGATCGCGGTGTAGTCACGCAGGGCCGCACTCAGTACCGACGACGCGGTCCGAAGGTTGCCGGCCAGGCTGGCGGCGCGCACGGTGGCCGCGGGTGGGCGCAGTCCCACGGCCGCGTCCGGTGCGCCTGGCGGCGGCGCGGTCTGATCGTATCCGACCGGCGCGCCATCCGCCGGCCGTTCGCGCGGGTCCGGTGGCGGGCACGGCGTACCCAGCGTGCTGGTGATACAGCCGGAGAAGAACGCCGGCACCCCGATGCTGAGCAGCAGGTGCACCGTGGACCAGTCGCGACATCCGACCGGGCTGTATCGCCGCAGGTACTCGATGGCGGGCTCGGTCAGCATCGCCGGCCGCTCGCAGTGGAACGAGATGAAGATCGGCCGGATCGCGGCGTGATACGGGAAGTCATAGCGCAGCCTGGCCAGGCTGTGCTGATGCGAGCCGGCGGCGATCAGCCAGGTCGGCTCGGTGAGCGAGGCACTGCTTGAGACGTCCCGGTTGACCGGGACAAGGCGGACGAACCGGGCGGGCGTGTCGAGCTGGCGATCCGGCGTGATCCGATCTTGCAGCTCCGCGACGAGAATGCCGAGACCGTGCGAGTCGGCGAACCGGAGATTGCGATGCCGGGCGAGCTGACCGAGCGCGGCCAGGCTGCCGAAGTAGTCGCCCAGGTCGATCCCGGTCAACCGTGGATTGGGGTGCCGGTAGTCCATGATCGCGAATACCAGCTCGTCTGCGGGGTCCGAAGCACCAGTGTCGGCGGCCGGAGCACCAGCATCGGCCGGGGAAAGCCCGGCAGCAGGTGCGGCCGGCTCCACCCAGGGCCGCAGCCAGGCCAGCTCGTCGGACAGTGGCTCCCAGCGTTGCGGCGTGCGCTCGGCCAACCGGTGCACGTGGTCGAACAGCTCGGCCGCGAGCCCCGGCTCGCCGGCGCCGAATGCGTACCCGACCAGATCGAGCCAGGCCCGCGGCGATAGCAGCTCACGTGACTCGGCCTCGGCGCCGGTCACCGCGTGGTCCGACTCGGCCAGCACCCGTCGGGCTTCGGCCAACGCGGCCCGCGGGTCGACCAGGAAGGCGGTCTGGAAGTACTCGCTGCCGGTCAGCCGCAGCCGCAGCTCGGCCGGCGATCGATCGAAGTACGCCCAGGCCAGCTCAACCAGATTCATGTCGGCCGCGATCAGCGCCGAACCCAGGTAGCCGGCGGCTGCGCCCCCTGGCCTCGTCACCAGCGACTGAACCAACGGCCGCACCTCGGCGTTGCGCTTCGCCTCGATCCGGTCCCGCACCAGGTCGACTACGGCCGACTCGAGCGTGTCGCCCTCGATGATCCGCTCGACTATCCGTGCCCACCGGCGCAGCTGGGCGGCCAGATCCAGATCATGGGCCAGCGTCTGCGCCGGCGGCGGCGCGGTCGGCGCCGGGCCAAGCTCGGCCGGACCGCGGCCCTGGATCTCGGCGAGCAGGTCCCGGTAGGCCCGGCCCAACTCGCGGGCATCTTCAGCGGCCGCTTGCCGCGCCTCGCTGACTTGCTCAAGCTGGGTGTAAGTGCCGGGATCCACCCGCCTGGCGAGCGCTCGCCGGGCAGGTCGGGTGATCGAGCGCAGCCACGCGGCGGGCCGACCAGCCCGCTGCTGGCGATCCGAGTTGGGCACGCGTTGCTCCCGCCATTGGACCCCGACGGTGGGCGCAGCTGGGTTCGAACCAGCGACCCCTGCCTTGTAAGGGCAGTGCTCTTCCACTGAGCTATGCGCCCGTGCTCACCTGCGACCAACGGTCGATCCTAACCGGACCCCCGCACGCCCAACCCACCTGACCAGCGCCGAGATCGCAAGTCGACCGCTGCCGCCGGAGTCTCGGGCCAGCGACGGCAGCGGCCTCAGGGACCAGGAAACACCTGACCGGGTGCGGAACGCTAGATCCACACCCGCAATGCGACCCAATAGAGAGCTACTTGCGACGAAATATTCGATCCAGTGCGTCCGCCACCTCGGCGGACAGGTCCGTGCCGGCTACCGCCGCGGCCGGCGCACCGGTCCCGGCGGCCGCGGCCCGCTGCTCGGGCAACTCCGCTGAGCCGGTCGCACCGCCGGCTCCCTGCCCGGCCGCGGTTCCAGCTACCGGCGAACCGGCCGCAGCTCCGGCTACTGGCGATCCGGAAGCGGAACCCTGTTTTCCACAGGCCCGGCACAGCGTCTCGCCCAGGATCCGGGCCAGTTGCTCGGAGCCGCAACGCGTGCAATGGTCCAGCTCGGCCAGCCATTGCGGACCCTGCTGGCAATCCGGGCACACCAGCACCTGCGCCCCGGACCGGACCCCGCGCTTCCACGGGCTCGGCCCGCGGACCGGGTCGACCTGGCGCGCGCCGCATCGATAACAGGGCATGGTGGCTTTGATCGTCCTCGCACTCACCCGGTGGACATGCCGTCGCCGACCGTTAGCGCCGACCGCCGCGACCGGCCTTGGGCGCGACCAAGCGAGTGCCCGACCAGTCGCGAGCCGCGCTGATGCTGGTGGTCTGGGACAGCCCGGCCGTTGGCGCCGCCTCGCCGACGTCGCTGGGCTCCACGTGACCGTCCCGGCCGGCCTTCGGGGTTAGCAGCCAGATGAACCCGCCGTCCGCAAGGGCGGTCAGCGCGTCGACGAGAGCGTCGACCAGGTCACCGTCGCCGTCCCGCCACCACAGCAGCACCGCATCGACGACATCGTCGTACTCCTCGTCGACGAGGTCCACGCCGGTCAACACGGTGACCGACTCGCGCAGCGGGTCGTCGCAGTCGTCGTCGTAGCCGATCTCCTGGACCACCTGGCCCGACTGGAACCCCAGCCGGCCGGCCAGGGTGCGCTGCACCTCCGCGGGATCCGCGGTTGCGCTCACCGACCAACCTCCATGGACTCGGTGCCCCCAGGGGCCCTATCTGCGGTAGTTCACACGGCCCAGGCCAGGTGCGCAAGCACCTAGCCGGATCTGGCGGGACGAACTTGCCATTGCCGTCAGCCACGCAGAAACGACAGCCGCACCTGCCGATGCGTGTTGTCCCGGTTCGTGTCGACCAGTACCACGGACTGCCAGGCGCCCAGCGCGAGCTGTCCGGCCAGCACGGGGATCGTCGCGTGCGGCGGCAGGAAGGCCGGGAGCACGTGGTCGCGGCCGTGGCCGGGCGAGCCGTGCCGGTGGTGCCATCGGTCGTCGGCCGGCAGCAGATCCCGCAGTGTCGCCAGCAGGTCGTCGTCGGTGCCGGCACCGGTCTCGACTATGGCCAGGCCCGCGGTCGCGTGCGGCACCCAGACGTGGAGCAGGCCCTCCGCGTCCGGCCCAAGCTTGGCGACGAATCGCTCGCACTCCCCGGTCAGGTCGTGCGCGGTTTCGAATCGCCCGGTGGATACCTCGACAGTCCGGCTGATCATGCCAGGGCTAGGGGTTGCCGTCCGCCGGCTTCACCGCGCCAGGCTCGACGACGGCGTCCGGGCCTGGGAAAACCAACCCGGTGTGGCCGTCCTCGAACTGCACCAGGAACGGCGGCCCACCATCCGGACCACGGACCTCGAGGATCTCGCCGGTACGATCGCGCTCCCCCACAGTGTTCCCGTGGACGTGCAGGCGATCGCCAACACTTGCTCGCATTCCTTGCCTCCATCTCCTGGCCACATCCGCTCGATGCCCAGCCTGACCCGATCCGGCGCGTCCGTCGAGAGGTTACGGTCGGCCGCCCGTGGTTACCGACGAGTAGAGATGACGACTGGCGGGGCGACGGGGGACGATGTATCGGAAAAGGATGACGTCGGGCGCCCGCACTTGTCGACGAACGGCGCCCATGACAAGACAGGATCGCACGTGGCTTCTGCACGCGAGCGCTTTTCGATCATCAGCGACGGTCTCCCCAGTCAGCTTCCCGACATCGACCCGAGCGAGACGGCCGAGTGGCTGGAGTCGCTTGACGCGGCCATCCGCGACGGCGGCCGCGCGCGGGCCCGCTATCTCATGCTGCGCCTGCTGGAGCGGGCCAGGGAGCGCCAGGTCGGGGTGCCCGGTCTGCGTAGCACCGACTACATCAACACGATCCCGCCCGACCGGGAGCCGTGGTTCCCTGGCGACGAGTACATCGAACGGCGGATCCGGGCCTACATTCGGTGGAACGCCGCGATCATGGTCTCCCGGGCGAACCGTCCCGACCTCGGCGTCGGCGGTCATATCGCGACGTACGCATCGGCGGCCAGCCTGTACGAAGTCGGCTTCAACCACTTCTTCCTCGGCAAGGACCACCCCGGTGGCGGTGACCAGATCTTCATCCAGGGCCACGGCTCTCCCGGCATCTATGCGCGCGCGGTCCTCGAGGGCAGGCTGACCGCGGACCAGCTCGACGGGTTCCGCCAGGAGCTCTCGCACCCGGGCGGCGGGCTGCCGTCCTACCCGCATCCCCGGCTGATGCCGTGGTTCTGGGAGTTCCCGACAGTGTCTATGGGCCTGGCCGCGCTCAACTCGATCTACCAGGCACGGTTCAACCGCTACCTGCACAACCGCGGGCTCAAGGACACCAGCCAGCAGCGGGTATGGGCGTTCCTCGGCGACGGCGAGATGGACGAACCGGAGTCGCTCGGCGCGATCGGGCTGGCCGCGCGCGAGGAGCTCGACAACCTCACGTTCGTGATCAACTGCAACCTGCAGCGGCTGGACGGCCCGGTGCGCGGAAACGGGAAGATCATCCAGGAACTGGAGTCGTTCTTCCGCGGCGCCGGCTGGAACGTCATCAAGGCGATCTGGGGCCGGGACTGGGATCCGCTGCTGGCCAAGGACGTCGACGGCGCGCTGGTCAACAAGATGAACACCACCCCGGACGGGCAGTTCCAGACGTACTCGGTCGAGAACGGCGCCTACATCAGGGAGAACTTCTTCGGCGACGACCCACGGCTGCGCAAGATCGTAGAATCGCTCGGCGACGACGACTTGCAACGGCTGTCCCGCGGCGGGCACGACTACCACAAGGTGTACGCGGCGTTCAAAGCCGCCACCGACCACGTCGGCCAGCCAACCGTGATCCTGGCCAAAACCATCAAGGGCTGGACGCTGAAGAGCTTCGAGGCGCGCAACGCGACGCACCAGATGAAGAAGCTCACCAAGACCGACCTGAAGGAGTTCCGGGACCGGTTGTACCTGCCCATCACTGACGCCGAGCTCGAGGCGGACCTGCCGCCGTACTACCACCCCGGCGAGGACTCCGACGAGATCCAGTACATGCTCGAGCGGCGCCGCCAGCTCGGTGGCTTCCTGCCCGAGCGCCGGGTCACCGCCAAGCCGGTCAAACTGCCGGGTGACGCGACCTACGGAGAGCTGAAGAAGGGCTCGGGCAAGCAGAAGATAGCCACGACCATGGCGTTCGTCCGGCTGCTCAAGGACCTCATGCGGGACAAGGAGATCGGCAAGCGGTTCGTGCCGATCATCCCGGACGAGGCTCGCACGTTCGGCATGGACTCGCTGTTCCCGACCGCGAAGATCTACTCCCCGTGGGGGCAGCAGTACGACGCGGTCGACCGCGAGCTGCTGCTGTCGTACAAGGAGTCCGAGGTCGGCCAGCTACTGCACGAGGGCATCAGCGAGGCCGGCGCGATGGGCTCGGTCACCGCCGCGGGCACGTCGTACGCAACCCACGGCGAGCCGATGATCCCGATCTACATCTTCTACTCGATGTTCGGCTTCCAGCGCACCGGCGACTCGATCTGGGCGCTCGCCGACCAGCTTGGTCGCGGTTTCCTGCTCGGCGCGACCGCCGGCCGCACCACGCTGAACGGCGAGGGACTGCAGCACGAGGACGGCCACTCAGTCCTGCTGGCCGCCACAAATCCGGCCTGCGTCGCGTACGACCCCGCCTGGGCCTACGAGCTGTCCTACATCGTGCAGGACGCGCTGCGCCGGATGTACGGCAGCAGCGAGGAACACCCACACGGCGAGGACATCTTCTACTACCTAACCGTGTACAACGAGCCGTACCTGCAGCCGGCCGAGCCGGCCGACCTGGACGTGGACGGCCTGTTGAAGGGCCTGTACCGGTACCAGCCCGCGCCGGACGGCACGCTCGACGCCGACGGCTCGGACAGCCGGCCGCGTGCGCAGATCCTCGCGTCCGGGCCGGCCATGCAGTGGGCGCTGGACGCGCAGCGAATGCTCGCCGAGGACTGGGGCGTGGCCGCCGACCTGTGGTCGGCCACCTCCTGGACCGAGTTGCGGCGCGAGGCGCTGGCCTGCGACAAGCACAACCTGCTGCACCCGGGTGAGCCGGCCCGGGTGCCGTACGTGACCCGGACGCTGTTGAACGCACCCGGCCCGGTGCTCGCGGTCAGCGACTGGATGCGCGCGGTGCCGGACCAGATCGCGCAGTGGGTGCCAGGTGACTACGGCTCGCTCGGTACCGACGGGTTCGGCCGGTCGGACACCCGCGGCGCGCTACGCCGCTACTTCCACGTGGACGCGCACTCGATCACCGCCGCGGTGCTGCAGGAGCTCGCGCGACGCGGCGAGCTGAGTCCCGAAATCGCCAGGGACGCGGTCGACAAGTACCAGCTGCTCGATGTCACCGCTGCCCCACGTGGTGAGACCGGCGGCGAAACGTAGTTTCGGCGCTTCCGTGATCAGGGTCCTGGCTCCCGTAATCCGGCACCTGGAGGCCTGATCATGGTGCCGGTCATAACCGGCCGGTGCGGGGGCGTCTGGGCGCCGCCCATGGCAAGTGGAACCGGG
>DATAFN010000049.1:0-4831 GCA_036257435.1 Actinomycetes bacterium | reverse complement strand
CAGCTGCGGCTGATCGAGCGGTTGGAGAACTCCGAGCAGGATCCGGATCAGCTCTCGAACCTGTTCAAGCTCGACCACCTGGCAACCCGCATGCGGCGAAACGGGGAGAACCTGCTCGTTCTGGCGGGTGAAGAGCCGGAGCGGCGGTGGAGCCAGGCGGTGCCGCTGGTCGACGTGATCCGGGCCGCGATCTCCGAGGTCGAGCAGTACGAGCGGATCGAGCTGTCCCCGCTGCCCGATGTCGAGGTATCCGGGCGGGCCGTCAACGATGCGGTGCACCTGCTCTCCGAGCTGCTGGAGAATGCGACCGCGTTCTCATCCGGCGAGACCAGGGTTCAGGTCAGCGGGCACATGCTCGGCGGTGGCGGGGTCATGGTCGAGGTCGAGGATGCGGGCATCGGTATGGACCCACTCGAGCTCGACGACGCGAACGAACGGTTGATCAACCCGCCGGTCATCGACGTGTCGGTGTCCCGCCGGATGGGCCTGTTCGTGGTCGGCCGGCTGTCCCATCGGCACGGCATCCGAGTCCGGCTGCGGGCCTCCAGCGGTGGCGGGGTCGCCGCGTTGGTGGCATTACCACCGGATGTGCTGTCGCGTGATGCGGAGGCGCTGGTGGGCGCGCCGGCCCCGCAGGCGCTGCCGGTCGGCGCTGCGCCTACTCCGCCGCAGGGTTTGGTACGGCCGCTTCCGTCCGGGCAGGTCGGGCCGTCCGGCCTCCCGACCCGCCAGCCCGGCGCCAATGGCGTGTTGACGGGTGCCGGTGTGGACGCCGGTGCTGCACCGTTGCCGCGGCGCCAGGTCCCGATGTCGCCACCGACCGGTGCGCCAAGCACGCCGCCATCGGGTGGGCTGCCCGAGCCGCTGACTCCGGCCAGCGGGTTTCCCGCGATCGGCGCCACCGGTGCGCAGCTGTCGGTGCCCCCGCAGGGTTTTGTGCCGCCACCGCCGGGACCGCGGGAGAACGGCCCAGGTGGTCCCGCGCAGGGCGGGCCGGTCGCCGCGCCGCCGATGCCCGGTGGCCAGCCGCTGGTTCCGCCTCGGCCGGGGATCGGCCCGCAACCAGGGGCTCCCGGCAGCGGAGTGCCGCCGATGGCGCCAGGAGCCGGTGGACCGATGGTTCCGGGCATCGGCCGGCCACTCGGGCCCGGGAGTGGCGCCCAGCCGGGAGGATCCGGTGCGCCGGCGGGACCGCCGAGCGGTCCTAGCACCGGAGGACAGCCGCTCGTCCCCGGTACCGGCGCTCGGCCGGCGGGTCCGGAAACCGGCGAGCAGCCGAAGGTCCCGGAGACCGGTGAGCAACCGGTCGCTCCAGGCAGCGGTGAGCAGGAGGTTGTACCGGGGACCGGCGAGCAGACCGCCGTGCCGCCACCCGGCGGTCTCAATGTGCCGACAGCGGCGTCGGTCTCCCAGCAGGCCGACGTCCTCGACCCGACGGCTCCGATGTCCTACGCCGACCGCGACGCCGAACCGATCTTCGCCGAGATCCAGTCCGAGTGGTTCAAGCACCGCAGCCGGCCGGTGGTAGCCGCGCCGGTCATGACCGTCGCGGATCAGGACAGGGCACCGCAGCGGCCGGTGGCAGCTGCGACGTCACCGGACTCGGCCGAACCGGACAACCGCTACCAGCGCGACGGAGTCACCCCGCCACCGCCGGGTGGTCTGGGCGCACCGGCGCCCACTGCCAAGCCGGCGCCCACTGCCAAGCCGGCGGCCCCGGCACCGGCCCCGGTTCCGGCGCCGGCCTCAGCTCAGGCATCAGCCTCGGCACCGGCACCGCAGCCGATGCCGGACGAGATCATGGCGGAGGAGAACTGGGCGTCACCCGGCGACGAGGGCTGGCGAGCCGCGGAAGTGGTGCGGAATCCGACCGTGTCCGGCTATACCTCGTCGGGTCTGCCCAGGCGAGTTCCGAAGTCGAATCTGGTGCCCGGCGCCGCCGAGCTATCCGGTGGCCAGGAAGGCGGCGGGCGGCACGCCGCACGATCGGCCGACGAGGTACGAGGGCGGCTGGCCAGCCTCACCGCCGGAACCCGGCGCGGCCGGGACGAGAGCCGGGATCTATCCGATGAGGAGCAATCGACTGGCAGAATTCCGGTCGTTGGTACGCCCGCCGGAGGCAACACGAACGACGCAACACGGCCGGGATCCGGTGATCCCGCCGATGGACAGGAGAACGGGTGACCACCGACCTCAGTCAGGCCGCACAGAACCTGAACTGGCTGATCACTAACTTCGCCGACCAAGTGCCGGGCGTGGCACACACCGTCGTGGTGTCCGCCGACGGTCTCTTGCTCGCGGTGTCGCAGGGCTTCCCGAGGGATCGTGCCGACCAGCTCGCCGCGGTCGCGTCCGGGCTGCTCAGCCTCACCCAAGGGGCCTCGCGGGTGTTCGAAGGTGGCCAGGTCACCCAGACTGTCGTCGAGATGGAGCGCGGGTTCCTGCTCGTGATGGCCATCAGCGACGGTTCGATCCTTGCCGTGCTGTCCGCACCCGACTCGGATCTCGGTCTGGTCGGGTACGAGATGGCGCTGCTCGTCGAGCGCGCCGGGCGCGTGCTCACACCTGCACTTCGCGCGGAGCTACAGAGTGCACTACCGCGCTGAACTCGGGGGTGTCCCTGGTGAGTACAAGCGAAGAAGAGGTACCGGGGGCACTGGTCCGGCCGTATGCCGTGACCAGGGGCCGTACTCGACCGCGCTATCAGTTCGCCATCGAGGCGCTGGTGTCGACGACGGACTTCGGCTCGAATTCTCACCAACGGGGGACGCCTGAGGTTCAGACGATCATCGAACTATGCCGGGAGATCCGCTCGGTAGCTGAGATTGCGGCGCACCTGCGGGTGCCACTCGGGGTGGCCCGGGTGCTGGTCGGTGACATGGCGGACGACGGGTTGGTACGTGTGCATCAGCCCGGACATGAGGATGGGCAGCCGGACCTGACGCTGCTTGAAAGGGTGCTCAGTGGACTTCGCAGGCTCTAGTACGGCCGCCCGGCCGCTACCGAACGCCGCGACGACGACCTCGGTGAAGATTGTCGTCGCCGGCGGTTTCGGTGTCGGCAAGACGACGTTCGTCGGCTCGGTCTCCGAGATCGCCCCGCTGACGACCGAAGCGGTCATGACCTCCGCGAGCGAGCCCCTGGACGACCTGACGCAGACACCGGGCAAGACGACCACGACGGTAGCGATGGATTTTGGGCGGGTTTCGCTGGACAGCGACCTGCTGCTCTACCTGTTCGGCACGCCCGGTCAGTACCGGTTCTGGTTTATGTGGGACGACCTGGTTCGCGGAGCGATCGGCGCGGTCGTGCTGGCCGACACCCGCCGGCTGTCCGACTGCTTCCCGGCGATCGACTACTTCGAAGAGCGCCGGCTGCCGTTCATCGTGGCGGTGAACCGGTTCGACGGCATGCTGACCCACGCCGTGGACGATGTCAGGGACGCGCTCACCGTCGGCGCGAATGTGCCGGTTGTCACCTGTGACGCGCGCGAGCGGCTGTCCACCAAGCAGACGCTGATCTCGCTGGTCGAGCACGCGATGGCGATGCGCCGCGCCGGCACCGCCTACTGATCACCCGACTTCGTGATCGCCTTGACGTCGCGGACCGCTTAGAGCGCGGCGAACGCCTCCTCGAGAATCCCCAGGCCCTCGTCGAGCAGGTGTTCGGGCATCACCAGCGGTGGCAGCAGCCGCACTACATTCCCGAATGTCCCGCAGGTGAGCACGACTACCCCGTTCGAGTGGCAGTACCGAGCCACCGCCTGGGCCGCTTCCGGCGCCGGAGCCTTCGACTCGCGGTCGGTCACCAGTTCCATCGCGACCATCGCGCCCCGGCCCCGCACGTCGCCGATGACCGGGAACTTCTCGGCCAGCGCGGTCAGCCGTCCGGTCAGCACCGGGCCCATCGTCGCGGCCCGCGCCGGTAGGCCGTCCCGCTCCAGGGTCCGGATCGTGGCCAGCGCCGCCGCGCAGGCCACCGGGTTTCCGCCGTACGTCCCGCCGAGTCCGCCGACGTGCGGCGCATCCATGATCTCGGCGCGCCCGGTCACCGCGGCCAAGGGCAGCCCGCCTGCGACGCCCTTGGCCGTGGTGATCAGGTCCGGTACGACGCCCTCGTGCGAGCACGCGAACATCGCACCGGTGCGGCCGAAGCCGGTCTGGATCTCGTCGGCGACGAACACGATCCCGTTCGCGCGGCTGTAGTCGGCGAGCCGGGCCAGGTAGCCAGGTGCCGGCACCACGAAACCGCCTTCGCCCTGGATCGGTTCGGCCACGATGCAGGCCACGTTCCCGGCGCCCACCTGCGTGTCGATCAAAGCGATCGCGCGCTCGGCCGCGGCCTCGCCGGTCATGCCGGCCGGATCGCGGAACGGGTAGGAGGTCGGCACCCGGTACACCTCGGGCGCGAAGGGTCCGAAGCCGTGCTTGTACGGCATGTTCTTCGCGGTTAGCGCCATGGCGAGGTTGGTGCGACCGTGGTAACCGTGATCGAGCGCGACCACCGCGGTCCGGCCGGTGTACGAGCGGGCTATCTTGACCGCGTTCTCCACCGCTTCGGCGCCGGAGTTGAACAGCGCCGAGCGCTTCTCGTGATCGCCAGGGGTGAGCCGGTTGAGTTCCTCGCAGACCGCGACATATCCCTCGTACGGCGTCACCATGAAGCACGTGTGGGTGAACTCGCCGGCCTGCTGCCGAACCGCCTCGACCACGGCGGGTGCGGCGTTGCCGACGTTGACCACCGCGATGCCGGCCCCGAAGTCGATCAGCGAGTTGCCGTCGACGTCGACCAGCACACCGCCGCCGCCGTGGGTGATGAAGATCGGCAGCAT
>DATAFN010000147.1:0-13494 GCA_036257435.1 Actinomycetes bacterium | reverse complement strand
GGAACCGGGCGCGGGCCGCTGACGTCGGACCGAGTAAGGACCGGAGGGTAACGCCGTGCTCACGCATCGCACCTGGCCCGGCATCGTCGCGCTGCCGGGCGCCGTGGTCGCCGTCCTGCTCGTCGCCGGCTGCGGTTCGGTCGGGCCGGACCCGGACAGCGCCGCGAGCTCGGCACCCGGCTCCGGATCGCCGGGCACACCAAGCCCGGGACGTCCGATCGAGTCCACGCCGACGCCAACCGAGCAGCTCCCAACCGGCGAGCCGAGCGATACCGCAGTGACCGTCCGCGGCACCGTCGTCGCGGGCGTCGAGGCGGGTTGCCTGATGCTCGGCGACTACCTGCTGGTCATCTCGGATCCCGCGGACAAGCAGGTGCTGCAACTGGGCGCCACCGTCGAGGTCGCCGGCCGGCCCAAGCCCACGATGATGACGATCTGCCAGCAGGGCACACCCTTGATCGTCAGCTCCGCACGCGCGCTCTAGCTGGCTCCCACCGCGGTCCAGACGTACAACGCGTCCGGCGTGCGTTCCTCGTTACCGGTCCCATCGGTCTGTTTGACCAGCACGAAACCGCGCCGCTCGTAGAAGGTCCGGGCCCACTCGTTGCGCTGGAACACCCACAGCTCGAGCCGATCCCGCCCGGTGCGGGCCGCATCCAGCAGCGCGCCGCCCACGCCACGGCCCTGCCATTCCGGCGCGATGTAGAGATGGTTGAGCATGTCGCCGCCGACCGCGGCGAATCCCACCGGCCGGCCGTCCGCCTCGGCTACCCAGACCTGCTGATGCACCAGCACCGTGCCGGCCATGTACTCCACGACATCGTCCAGTGGATGAACGACCGGCAACCAGGGCATTGCCCGGGCACGGGACTCCACGTGGATGGTGGCGAGTGCGGCGGCATCCGAGGTTCGACCGGCACGTAGCGCTATTCCGGTCATCGCTGGAGCATCTCACGCCTTAGCGGCGACCCGCGGCCTGCTCGGCCCAGCTGAGCAATCGCTCGGCGGGCCAGGTGTTGACGATCCGCTCGATCGGCACGCCGCATGCCGCGGCCCGCTCGCAGCCGTACGGCTGCCAGTCCAGCTGCCCGGGCGCGTGAGCGTCGGTATCCAGCGAGAACAGGCAGCCGGCCTCGACCGCGAGCCGGACCAGCCGTTTCGGCGGGTCGAGCCGCTCCGGCCTCGAGTTGATCTCAACCGCGACGCCGAACCGTTCGCACGCGGCGAAGACGATCTCCGGGTCGAACAGTGACTCGGGCCGGCGACCGCGCCCGCCGGTGATCAGTCGTCCGGTGCAGTGCCCGAGCACGTCCACGAACGGGTTGGCCACCGCCGCCACCATCCGGCGCGTCATCTCTGCGGCCGGCATCCGCAGCTTCGAGTGCACGCTGGCCACCACGACGTCCACCCGGCCGAGCAGCTCGGGCGACTGGTCGAGCCCCCCGTCTTCGAGGATGTCCACCTCGATCCCGGTCAGCAGTCGGAACGGCGACAGCTTGGCGTTCAGCGCCTCGATCACCTCGAGCTGCTCGCGCAGCCGCTGCGGCGACAGGCCGTTGGCGACGGTGAGCCGAGGCGAATGATCGGTCATCGCCAGGTAATCGTGACCCAGCTCGCGAGCGGTTGCGGCCATCTCGTGGATCGGGCTGCCGCCGTCCGACCAGTCCGAGTGGCTGTGCAGGTCGCCACGCAGCGCCGCTCTGATCTGGGCACCGCCCTCGGCGACCGGCCGACCCCCGGTTGCCTCCAGCCGGCGCAGGTAGACCGGCACCTCACCGGCCAGCGACTCGCTGATGGTCCGCGCCGTGACCTCCCCGATCCCGCGCAGCTCGCGCAGCGTACCGGCAGCGGACCGGGCCGAGATCTCCTCGGCCGGCAGCGCCGAGAGGGTGGCCGACGCGGTCCGGAACGCGCGCACCCGGTAGGTCGGCTCGAGCGCTCGCTCGAGCAGGAACGCGATCCGGTCGAGATCGGCGATCGGGTCCCTCGGGTCGGTCATCGTGTCAGCGCTCTCAGCACGCCCCCCATCTTGGCCCATCGGGCGGGACCGCGGGCCCCAGGCACGGGCGATCGAGGACGGAGCCGGGCTGATCAGGCCGGACCCATTGATCGAGCTGCCAGCGCGGACTGGTCTACGTTTGGCTCATGCGTCCCCGAGCTGCGACGGTCCGCCGACTCGAACGGTCCATCGGCACGCTCGCGTCCGCGGCGATCGCCCGGATGGACGAGACGCTGCCGTGGTACCGGCAGATGTCGGCCGAGCACCGGTCCTGGGTTGGTCTGGTGGCCCAGGCGGGGATTGCCGCGTTCGTCGAGTGGTTCCGGCACCCGGACGAAGCGCCGGAGATTACCGCGGACGTGTTCGGAACCGCGCCGCGCGAGCTGGCCCGCGCGGTGACCTTGCAGCAGACCGTCGAGCTGGTTCGGGTCACCATCGAAATCGTCGAGGAACGGGTAGGCGAGCTGGCCGCGCCGGGCGAGGAGCCGTTGCTCCGCCAGGCGGTGCTGCGCTACTCCCGAGAGATCGCGTTCGCGGCCGCCGAGGTATACGCCAGAGCGGCCGAGGCCCGGGGCGCCTGGGATGCCAGGCTGGAGGCGTTGGTCGTGGACGCGCTGCTGCGTGGCGAGGCCGACGAGGCGGTCCGGTCGAGAGCAGCCGCGCTGGGCTGGGGCACTCCCGAGTCGGTCGTCGTGGTCGCCGGCCTAGCCCCGGACGCGGAACCCGACCTGGTGGTCGACGGGCTTCGCCGGGCCGCGCGGCACGCCGGCTACGAGGTACTCACCGGAGTGCACGGCGACCGGTTGGTCGCGGTGCTCGGCGGCGTCGCCGACCCGCTTGCGGCGGCGAGCCGGCTGGTCGGCCAATTCCGCAAGGGCCCGGTGGTGGTCGGTCCGACCGTAAGTGACCTGCTGGTCGCGACCAGATCCGCCGAGGAGGCGCTGTCCGGGCTGCGAGCGGCCCCGGCATGGCCGGATGCGCCCCGCCCGGTGCACGCCGCCGACCTGCTCCCGGAGCGCGCGCTGCTCGGGGACGAGCATGCCAAGGCGGCGCTGGTGGAGGAGGTCTACAGACCACTTGCCGCGGCCGGCTCCGCGCTGCTGGAGACCGCTGCAACCTACCTGCAGCAGGCGGCGTCCCTGGAGTCGGCCGCGCGGATGCTGTTCGTGCACCCCAACACCATCCGCTACCGGCTCCGGCGGGTGACCGAACTCACCGGACATGCCCCTACCGATGCGAGATCGGCCTTCGTCCTGCAGGTGGCCCTGGCCCTCGGACGACTCGACGACGTCGGCCCGAACTTGTAGGAACTCCACAAGAACCGCACGGGGATGTTCATCCGGCTCCACATCAGCACCGCGCCGTATGCTCGGCCAAGCTCGATATGTGTTGGTACTCGTCGCTCCCGGGCAAGGCGCTCAAGCCCCCGGTTTCCTGACCCCATGGCTCGACGTTCCCGGCTTTGAGGACCGGCTGCACTGGCTGTCCGCCTGTGCCGGGCTCGACCTGGTGCACTACGGAACCCGGGCGGATGCCGAGGAGATCCGCGACACCGCGATCGCCCAGCCGCTGCTGGTCGGGGCGGGTCTGGTGTCCGCGCTCGCGCTGTTCCCGCACCCTGCCGATGCGTTCAAGGTGGTCGGTGCCGCGGCCGGCCACAGCGTGGGTGAGATCACCGCCGCCGCCGGCGCCGGCGTGATCAGCGCCGAGCAGGCGATGGTGCTGGTCCGGGAACGTGGACGGGCGATGGCGGCGGCCGCCGCGGTGCAGCCCACCGGGATGACCGCAGTCCTCGGTGGTGAGGCGGACCCGGTGGTGGCCAAGATCGAGGAGCACGGGTTGACCCCGGCGAATATCAACGGTGCCGGCCAGATCGTTGCCGCCGGCACGCTGGCCCAGCTCGAAGAGTTCCAAGCCGATCCACCCGCCGGCGCGCGATTGCGCCCGCTGTCCGTGGCCGGGGCGTTCCACACTCAGCACATGGTTCCCGCGGTCGAGGCCCTCGCCCGCTACGCCCGCGCGGTATCCACCCACGACGCCAGACTGCGGCTGATCTCCAACGCCGACGGCACCGTGATACACCACGGTCGCGAGGTGCTGCGCCGCATTGTCGACCAGGTCAGTGCGCCGGTTCGGTGGGATCTGTGCATGCGCACCCTCGGCGAGCTCGGCGTCACCGGCGTCATCGAGGTACCGCCGGCTGGGACGCTTACCGGCCTGATCAAGCGTGCCCTGCCCGGAGTCGAGACGCTGGCTCTGAAGACCCCGGACGACCTGGACACGGCCCGGGCGTTCGTGGACAAGCACGCCACGGCCAGCCCGCTGGAGGGCTCGCCGACCTGGCGGCTGATCGTGTCACCCGGTTCCGGCACGGTTCGGGTAGACCACGCCGACGTAGGTACGCACCTGGAGCCGGGCGCCGTAGTTGGTGTCGTGGTGTCCAGGCGCGGCGAGGCTGCGCTGGTCGCGCAGCACGGGGGAACAATCGTGGAGTGGTTGGTCCACGACGGGGACCCGGTTAGCCCCGGCCAGCCGCTAGTCCGGCTCTACCCCGAGGGGGTTCCCGCATGAGCGCGCAGATCAAGCCAAGAACCGGTTCCGCGTACGCGCGCGTCCTCGGGTTCGGCGGCTACCGCCCGGCCCGGGTGGTCACCAACGAGGAGATCTGCCAGAACATCGACTCCAGCGACGAGTGGATCCAGGCCAGGTCCGGCATCGTGACCAGGCGCTGGGCGAACAACGAGGAGACCGTCCAGGCGATGTCGGTGGCCGCGGCCGGCAAGGCACTGGCCAACTCCGGGGTCCGGGTCGACCAGATTGGCGCGGTCATCGTGTCCACCGTCTCGCACCTCTACCAGACCCCGGCCATCGCTACCGCGATCGCCGAGGAGCTCGGCGCCAAGGGCGCCGCCGCGTTCGACATTTCCGCGGCCTGCGCGGGTTTCTGCTACGGCGTGGGCCTCGCCGACGGCATGGTCCGGACCGGCTCGGCCGAGCATGTCATCGTCATCGGCGTCGAGCGGCTGTCCGACCTGACCGACCCTCACGACCGGTCGACCGCGTTCCTGTTCGCGGACGGGGCCGGCGCGGCCGTGATCGGCCCGTCCGACGAACCCGGCGTCGGCCCGGTCATCTGGGGCTCCGACGGTGCTCAGGCTGGACTGATCAGTCAGGAGGAAAGCTGGCACCAGGCGTTCCACAGCGACGGCGGCGCGGACTGGCCGCACCTGCGGATGGAAGGCAATCCGGTGTTCCGCTGGGCGGTCTGGGAGATGGCCAGGGTCGCCGAGCAGGCGCTCGCTGCGGCCGGGGTCACCGCCGCCGAGCTGGACGCGTTCATCCCACACCAGGCCAACATGCGCATCACCGACGCGATGGTGAAGGCTCTGAAACTGCCCGCGAACGTGCGGGTCGCCCGTGACATCGCCCAGCAGGGCAACACGTCGGCGGCCTCCATCCCGCTCGCGATCGAGCGCATGCTGGAAACCGGCGAGGTCAAGAGCGGAGAGACCGCGTTGATCATCGGATTCGGCGCCGGACTCGCCTATGCGGCGCAGGTCATCAGACTGCCGTAGGTTTCTGCGTTAGCCCGCCCGCGCGGGACCCCACCCAATCAGATGCGTTAGGAGCATGAGCACGATGGCTTACACCGAGCAGGAGATTCTCAGCGGCCTCGCGGAGATCGTCAACGAGATCGTCGGCGTCCCGACCTCCGAAGTGCAGCCCGACAAGTCCTTCACCGATGACCTGGATGTCGACTCGCTGTCCATGGTGGAGGTGGCGATGGCGGCCCAGGACAAATTCGGCGTGACGATCCCGGACGAGGAGATCAAGAACCTGAAGACCGTCGGAGACGCAGTCGGCTACATCGCCAAGAACAGCTGACCGACCGGCTAGGTGATCATGCACGACCGATTGCAGGCGTGATCATCAGCAGGTAGCGAGCCGTCAAAGCACAGGGAGGATCTACCGCAATGACCACGAGCCCCGTAGTCGTCACCGGCCTCGGCGCAACCACGCCCGTAGGCGGCGACGTCGAAGCGACGTGGTCCGCCCTGCTCGCCGGCAAGTCCGGCGTCGTGGCACTCACCGAGGACTGGGCCGCCGAGCTGCCGGTGCGGATCGCCGCACCGGTGGCCGTGGACCCGAGCGAAGTACTGGAGCGGGTCCAGGCCCGCCGCCTGGACCGGTCCGGGCAGCTCGCGCTCATCGCCGCGCGCGAGGCATGGGCAGACGCCGGGGCCGTCGACGTCGACCCGGAGCGGCTGGCGGTCGTGGTCGCCTCCGGGATCGGCGGCGTGCACACGCTGCTGTCGAACTACGACGTCCTCAAGGAGAAGGGTCCGCGCCGGGTCTCCCCACTGGCCATCCCGATGCTCATGCCGAACGGCCCGGCGGCAAGTGTCGCGCTCGAGGTGGGCGCGCGCGGCGGCGTGCACACCCCGGTGTCGGCGTGCTCATCAGGCGCCGAGGCGGTGGCCTACGGCCTGAACATGATCAGGTCGGGGCGCGTCGACGTGGTCATTGCCGGGGGCACCGAGGCCGCCATCCACCCGCTGCCGCTAGCCGCGTTCGCCAATATGATGGCGTTGTCCAGGCGCAATGACGAACCGGCCCGGGCATCCCGGCCGTACGACAAGGCCAGGGACGGTTTCGTGCTCGGCGAGGGGGCCGGGATCGTCGTGCTGGAGTCGGCCGATCGGGCCGCCCGGCGGGGCGCACGGATCTACGCCGAGGTGGCCGGCGCCGGGCTCACCTCTGACGCGCATCACATCGCCCAACCGGACCCGGTCGGGGTCGGCGCCACCCGGGCGATGAAGGAGGCCTTGGCTGACGCGAACCTTCGGCCGGACCAGATCGTTCACATCAATGCGCACGCGACCTCGACCCCGCAAGGCGACGTCGCGGAGGCGCTGGCCATCCGCAACGCGTTGGGCGAGGCCGCCCAGGGTGCGATGATCTCGGCCACGAAGTCGATGACCGGGCACCTGCTCGGCGCCGCGGGTGCGGTGGAGGGGATCGCGACGATCCTGGCGCTGCACCACCGGCTCGCCCCACCCACCATCAACCTAGACGATCCGGACGACGAGGTCCGCTTGGACGTCGTTCGCGGCGAACCGCGCGCGCTGCCCGACGGGACGATCGCCGCGCTGAACAACTCCTTCGGCTTCGGCGGTCACAACGTCGCGGTCGCCCTGCGTAGTTACGCCTGATTGCTTAGCAGCGGAGGTCCTACCGTGACCGTCCTCGACCAGCGGCCCAGCACCGATCCCGACCTGGATCCCCGGGATCCGCGGCTGCGGCTCTCCCAGCTGTTCGACACCGGCAGCATCGAGTTGATCACGTCGGAGGACGACAGCGGCATGCTCGCCGCGGTCGGCCGCATCGACGGTGCGCCCTCGGTCGCGTTCGTCTCGGACGCACGGCGGCAGGGCGGCGCGATGGGGATCGACGGGTGCCGGGTCATTCTCACCGCGTACGAGCGCGCGCTCTCCGACGGGGTACCGGTGATCGGACTCTGGCACTCCGGCGGCGCCCGGTTGCGCGAGGGCGTGGCCAGCCTGCACGCGGTCGGCCAGGTCTTCGCAATCATGACCAGGGCGTCCGGAAAGATCCCGCAGATCTCGGTGGTCCTCGGGCCGGCTGCCGGCGGCGCTGCGTACGGCCCGGCGCTGACCGACGTGGTCATTCTCGGCCCGGACGGCCGCGTGTTCGTCACCGGGCCGGACGTGGTCCGCTCGGTCACCGGTGAGGATGTCGACGCGCTGCGCCTTGGCGGCCCGGAACCGCACGGGCGGCGGTCTGGCGTGGTCCACGTGGTCGCCAAGTCAACCGCTGCCGCGTACGAGGAGGCCAGGCGGCTCGCGGCGCTGCTCGGTGATCAGGGCCACCTCAACCTCGCCGCGGCGACCGATGTGGACCTGGCCGGGTACCTGCCCGAGTCGGCGAAGCGCGCCTACGACGTGCACGGCCTGGTCGAGCACCTGCTGGACGAGGACTCGGTGCTGGAGCTGCATCCGAAGTGGGCGCCGAACATCGTCACCTCGCTGGGCCGGCTCGGCGGCCGCACCGTCGGGATCATCGCGAACAACCCGCTGCGCCTCGGCGGCTGCCTGGACTCCGCGTCCGCGGAGAAGGCGGCCCGGTTCGTGCGCATGTGCGACGCGTTCGGAGTGCCACTGATCGTGGTCGTGGACGTGCCCGGCTACCTGCCCGGGGTAGGCCAGGAATGGGACGGCGTGGTCCGTCGCGGTGCCAAGCTGCTGCACGCGTTCGCCGAGGCGACAGTGCCCCGGGTGACGCTGGTGACCCGAAAGGCCTACGGCGGCGCCTACATCGCGATGAACGCGCGCGCACTCGGCGCAACCAAGGTGTTCGCCTGGCCGACTGCCCAGGTGGCGGTGATGGGTGCGGTCGCGGCGGTGCGGATCCTGCACCGCCGCCGGCTGGCCGAGCTCGCCGAGGACCAGCGCGGCCAGGTCGAGGAGGAGCTGGCGGTCGAGCATCAGCAGGTGGCCGGGGGTCTGGAGCGGGCCATGGAGATCGGAGTGATCGACGAAGTGGTCGAGCCGACCCGGACCCGTGGCGCGATCGCGGCCGCGATCGTTGCCGCGCCCCAGGTCCGCGGTGAGCACGGCAACATCCCGCTCTAGGCGATTAGTAAGCGCATAGGGGCGGGTGAGGCGGTCGAGCGGACCGCCCCACCCGCGTCTTCAGGAGCTACGAGGCGGCACCGAACACCTCGAGCTCGGCCATGTCCGGAAAGGGCCTGCGCTTGCACGGGAGATACCCGCATGGACTGGCACGCACAGGTCCGGAAGGCGGTTCGACGGCAAGCTGGGTGTGTAGGCAATTGCCGGCCGGATCGGGTCCAGCCGGCAGATTTTACCAGCGAATTGCCGCTCTCGCGCTCAGACGACCTGATGCAGCCAGCGCACCGGGGCGCCGTCCCCGGCATACCGGAACGGTTCGAGCTCGTCGTCCCACGCTCGCCCAAGCAGCCGGGCCACCTCGGTCTCCAGATCGGACTGGCCGTTGTGGGCCTTCGCCATCGCCGCCCGCAGCCGATCCTCCGGGATCACGATGTCGCCGTGCACACCGGTCATCGCGTGGAACAGCCCAAGGGTGGGCGTGTAGCTGTAGCGCTCGCCCTCGTACCCGGTGGACGGATCCTCGGTCACCTCGAACCGCAGGTGCTCCCAGCCGCGCAGCGCGGACGCGAGCCGCGACGCGGTACCGACCTCGCCCTGCCAGGACAGCTCGGTACGCCATGTGGACGGCGCGGCCGGCTGGGTGATCCAGTCGAATTTCGCGCGTGCGCCGAGAACGCCGCCCGCCGCCCACTCGATGTGCGGGCACAGCGCGGACGGCGCCGAGTGGACGTAAAGCACGCCACGTGTGGTCACCGGAACCTCCTGGCTCGCCTCGAGGTGCGCCTTCCCCAACGACCTCGGCTCGCCGGATTCCCGGTGATCAGCTACCTCATTGTGCACCAGGAGTCACTCCGGTGCCAGCAGCCACGGCCAAAATTTGCTGCTAGGCGGGCAACTCGACCAGCAGCAACGGCTGGGTCGTCGGCCGCGGCGACCCTCCAGCCGGCTCAACGGTCACCGCGAGTGACTGCGCCTGGGCAGTGTCGGCGGCCAGCGCCGGGGTGGTGGAGCCGCTCTCGCCGACCGCGAGCAGCCCCGCACTGGTCGGCCCGGACGGGCCGATGACCCAGAGCTGGTAGGTCTTGTCCGCGGGCACCGCGGGCAGCCCGGAACTGAGGAACACCGCCTCGTCGCGCTGCTTGGACGAGACCACGGTTCCGGTCACGTCTCCGCTGGTCACGCGGCTGACCTGGGCGTCGGGCGCGGCCAGCAGCTCGCTGAGGGCGCGCGCGCCCGCGACCCTGTCGTCCTGCTGCTGAAGCTCTTGGCGCTGCTGGTAGGTCACCACGCCCAGGCCGGCCGCGGCGAGCACGAGTGCGGCGATCCCGACCGCGATCGCGCGCCGGGTCCAGTGGGCGAACCGCGAGGGCGGGCCGGACTCGAATGTCTGGTCGTGCATGGCGGGCCGAAGCTCGGGACCAAGCTGTCGAACCTGGCCGATCTCGGCCAGCACCCGCTCCCGCAGTCCCGGCGGCGGCCGAAGTGCCGCCGCTACCCCGAGCAGCGCGGTCGTCGCCTGCAGCTCGCGCACCTCGTTCCCGCATGCCTCGCACATCCGCAAGTGCCGTTCGAAGTCGACCCGTTCGTCGGCTGGCAGCGCGTTCGCCGCGTACGCGCCGGTGAGGGTGTGGATATCGGCGTTCACCGAGCCACCCCCAGACAGTCCCGCATCCGGATCAAGCCATCCCGCAGCCGGGTCTTGACCGTGCCTAGCGCCACTCCGAGCAGCTCGCCGACCTCGCGGTAGGTGTAACCGCCGTAGTAGGCGAGGTCGACCGACTCACGCTGCAGTTCGGTGAGCGTCTCCAAGCACCGCCTGACCCGTTCCTGCTCAAGACGCACCTCGACCTGCTCGGCCACCTGGTCGTACTCGGTGCGGTTGTCCTGCCAGAGCGCCCGGGCGGTACGCGCGCTCGCGGCTGCCTCGGTCCGGACCCGATCGACCGCCCGCCGGTGCGCAATGGTCATGACCCAGGAGAGCGCGCTGCCGCGCTCGACATTGAACCGGGCCGCCTGCCGCCAGATCTCGAGCATGACCTCTTGGGCGATCTCCTCGGACTGCGCCGGGTCACGCAGCACCCGCCGGACGGTGCCGTAGACCGGCGCGGCCACTCGCGCGAAGACCTGCTCAAACGCGCGCTGGTCGCCCTTGGCGACTTGGCCGAGCAAGCCCTCGAGGCTGTCATCGGCCACCAGCGCGAACTCACCGGACCGGGCCGGGTCCCCGCCAGCCGGCACCCGCATCCGGCCTCGGGACCGACGCGGTGACTCATTCACTGTGCCCAATGTGACTCCTGGCCGATCACTTGACCAGTACCTGGGGCGTCGAATTGATCGCACCCGCTCGCCGGTTGGCTAGCTCATCGAGGGATTCGGCACCGGGACGGCTCCGGATTGGTACCGGTTGGAAATCTCGCCACCGTCCTGCGCAGCGCCGGCTCGGGCCCGGATCGGTCCCGACGTACGCTCGCTGGCATGCAGTACGCGGCAGCGAGACCGATCCGGATGGTGACCGTCGGGCTCGGCTTGGCGTTGCTGGCCGGCTGCAGCGAGGCCGGCTCGGACCAGCCCGGCGCAGCCCCAGCGGCCGCCTCCACGCCGACGCTGTCACCGACCCTGCCGCCGACCACGAGCACGCCAGAGCCCAGCCCGACCGCGCCCAGTTCCGCTCCGGCTCGGCTAGATGTCGACCGGGTGCTGGCCACGATCCGCGCGCTGTCCGAACGGATCGGACCGCGCGAGGCGACTTCGGCGGCGTACCGTGAGGCGGCCGAGCTGGTGGAGCGGCGGCTACGCGATCTCGGCTTCCAGATCCGCCGGCAGGCCGTCCGGGTTCCGGCGGGTATCTCGTGGGGCGTTCCGGTCCCGGCCGGCCGCACCCGCAACGTCATCGCCGAGCCGCCCGGCTTCGACCCGGCCCGGCCGTACCTGGTCGTCGGCGCGCACCTGGACACCGTTCCGCAGGCGCCCGGTGCGGAAGACAACGGGTCGGGAGTGGCGGTCCTACTCGAGATCGCCCGGCTCGCCGCCGACACCCCGCCCACGGTACCGGTCGTCTTCGTCGCGTTCGGCGCCGAGGAACCGCGCGGTGCCGGCGACGACAGCCATCATTTCGGATCCCGCGCGTACGTGGCCGAGCTCGACCGGGCCGACCGGCACGCACTGCTCGGCATGATCTCGCTGGACCGGGTCGGAGTCGGTTCGCGGGTGCCGATCTGCACCGGCGGCCTCGGCCCGGAGACGGTCGCGGACCGGCTGGCGCGGGTAGCGGGCCGATTGGATATCTCGGTGCGCCGTTGCTCGGACAACCGGGCCAGCGACCACTGGCCGTTCGAGCGAGCCGGGCTGGCCGCGGCTCGTATCGGTTCGACGCCCTACCCGGAGTATCACAGCGCGGCCGACCGGATCTCGGTCGTGGACCGGCGCCAGCTGAGCCGGGTGGCGCGGCTGCTCAACGAGGCGCTGCGGACCTGGCCACGCTGAACGGTCTGCCGCTGGTCTGCCAGATCCGGCGCAGGATCGGTTCCGCCGTCCTGCCGGTCACCATCCTGGGGGCGAAGTCCGAGCCGATCACGACCGGGACGAACTCGGCCGCCTTCAGCTCGCTGCCCCAGAACGTCAGCTCGAGGATGACTCCCTCCCGGGTTTGCCGGGAGAAGTCCATGTCGAACACGTAATTGCCAAGGGAGTGCGCGATCAGCCGGTCTCGGTAGAGCTCGACCCCTTGCACCCAGTGCGGGTGTCCGCCCACGATCAGATCTGCTCCCGCGTCGATCAGTGCCCGCGCCACCCGACGCTGGGCCGGCTCCGGGCGGTTCGTGTACTGACCACCCCAGTGCGGGAGCACGAGCACGACATCCACGGACGCGTCGAGCCGGCGCACGGCGGACCGCATCGCCCGTAGATCGGCTTCGTTCAGCGGTCCGGTTCGTGGTGGCATCCGGATCCTGGCCGCTCCGGGGTTATCCCGTCCCGCAGCCGGTGTCTCGCCGATCGCGTTGAACGCCAGGAAGCCGAACTTGATCCCGTTTCGCTCTACCACCGCCGGCCTGCGCGCCCGATCCAGGTTTCGCCCCGCTCCGACCGGAGCGATGCGCGCCGCGGCGACCCGATCCACCGTGTCAATGAGCGCACCCGAGCCGAAGTCGCCGGTGTGGTTGTTGGCCAGGGACAGCACGTCGAAGCCGGCCCGGCGGAGTCCGGCCAGCACTCGCGGATCGGCCGCAAACGAATCGCCACCCTGGCGCGGCGCGCCGGCCATGGACAGCGTGGACTCCAGGTTGCCGGCGGTCACGTCGGCAGTGGCCAGCCGGCGCCGAGTCGGCTCCAATACGGCTGCGAAGTTGTCAGCGGCAGCGAGCGCTCGCCCGACCCGCCGACCCAGCATCACATCGCCGACCAAGGCGACCGTCGTGACTGGTCCGATCGAGGTCGGACCCGTCCCCGCCGGCACCGGGACGCTCAGCGGATAGCGGTCGGGATCACGCAGCGGGTGTCGGTGGTCGACGGTCACGACCCGGACGGTCGGACCGACCGCGGTAGCCGGGATTGCCGCCACCGCGTCCAGATCGCGCTCCACTTCGTCGACACCGGTGACCACGCGGAGCCGGCCCCCGGCGGCGCCAAGCTCGGACCAGGACGTGATCCGGCCATCGAGCAGATCCCGAGCCGCCGCCACGTCGATGTCGAGTGGTGACCGGGTGGGATGCATGACGAGTGCGAGCGGCACCTCGAGCTGCGCCGGTGCGCTAGCCGTAGCCGAATCGGATGCCGGGCTCGAGACCACGGCCGAGGGCGGACGCGACCCCGGTTCGCCCGATGTCGGATCAGCAATCGAGCACG
>DATAFN010000135.1:0-6663 GCA_036257435.1 Actinomycetes bacterium | reverse complement strand
CTTCGAAGATCTGCAGGACGCCGCCGCGTAGCCGTCCGGGCCGGACGCCCTACTGCGCCCGTACGCTCGCCCGCCCGCTGGTGATCCGCTCGATCGCCCTTGCAGTGCCGAGCTCGGCTCGATCGGACGGATTCGCGTGGTAGTAGCGCAGCACGTGGTAGAGCAGCCGCGGCTCCGCCTCGAGCGCTCGAATCGGAAACGTGAGATCGTCGCCGATCGACGCAAGCAACTGCCGGATCGCCTGGTCGGTTCGGTCTCCCGAGATTGCGCCCGGATCGTCCGGGATCACCCGGATGAACGGCTCGTGGACCGGTCCGCCGCGGGTGTAGACCGTCGTCTCGTAGGCCTCGACGGTGGCAATCGAATCCCACGGCAGGCGTGCGTGTGCCGGCCCGTGCCGGACTATCACGGAATCGGGTAGCAGCAGGACGCCCCAGCCCCGGCCGGCGCCGCGGGCAATGACCGCGAACAACGACCCACCCAGGAAGAACACTGCTCCGGCGAGTCCTACGATCCGCACCGTCCACGTTTCTCCGCTGCTGTCGGCGAACTCCGGCGCCGATATCACCATGAGCAGGCACGTGACACCGAAGAAGAACGCGGCAAGGATGGCGGCCCGTGACTTGAGCGATGAGAACGGAAACGAGGTGCCGGTCACCGTTCGCCTCGGCCCGGCTCCAGGCTCATCTCGGAGGCGGATCGTGGCTGTTCGCGGACGCGCGCGCCGCCGCCAGCTTCGGAACATCGGCAGGACGGTGAGCCCGGCGAGACCGAACGAAGCAACGGCCAGGCCTGGGATCCACTCCCTGGCCGTCAGCATGAGGATGCCGCCGACCAGCGAAATCACCGCGATCAGACCCAGGAACCAGAACTTCACCCGCCCGCCTGCGAGTTCCCGCGTCCACCCCTCCGGTGCCGAGAGAGCATCCACCCCGGCCGGCCGCTCGGCTACCGGCGCCGGCCGGTCTGGCCGCCGTGCAGCCGGAAGCAGCAACATCACCAGCGGTACGACTGCGAACACGCATATGACGAGCGCGGTTCCGTCGAAATTCGCGATCGCCCCGAGCAGGACGAACCCGGCGAACAGCGCAGCGCCCACGGTACCGACGTAGTAACCGGGCCGCCGCCCCGACCACAGCAGGAAGGCCAGACCGAGCAGCGCGGCGCCAATGACTAGCACGGCACCCCCGGCATCCAGCGCGATCAGTGCCAGCAGGGCGCCGTATCCGGCGAGGATCCAGGCCGCGATCCTGACCAGCCTCGGCGGACGCGCCCGGGCGGGTGCGCCACGTCGTGCCATGCTGGCGGCTTATGCCCGCCCGGACGCGCTGCCAAGCCGCGGATCAACTGGACAGTTCGAGCAGCTTGGTAACGGTGGCCCAGTTGCGCGCGCTCGCGGAGGCGCCGATCGACTTGCCGTCGCCGCGGAGCAACAGCGCGGCGAGTTCGCTGCGTCCGAATCCGTCCGGCGTATGCAGGTACAGGGTTCGCCCGACCAGCCGTACCTGATCCCGACCGCCCTTCGTCGCTGCTCGCCGCTCGACCTCGGCGATTCGGTCGGCCGTATCCGATTCCGGTGCGTCGGCCAGGAAGATCGCGTGGATGGCCTTCGGGTTCGGTTCGTCCGGGTACGGGTTCGCGTCGATCACCGCGGCCAGCTCGTCCCGCGTCAGCACGACCACCCGCGGCCGGACGCCGAGCGCCTTCTCGATGGCGCGTTCCAGGTCGCCGGCCAGCGTGCTCATGGCGGTCTTCTTCGTGCTGCTGAACACGATGTTGCCACTCTGGATGTAGGTCGTGACCTCGGAGTGGCCGAGCGACGTCACGACCTCACGTAGATCGGCCATCGACACCTTGCTCCGGCCGCCGACATTGATACCGCGCAACAGCGCTACATAAGTGGGCACCCGGCCATGCTCCCGTACCTGGCGTCAGCGCGCTGTTCGCGCAGGCGGCGCAGTCCCGAGCCTACCGAAGACCACCCACGAGACGCAGCCCGAAACACGCCATCCGTGGACAACCCGCGGCCTGTGGACATCGGGAGCTACCGCAGCAGGTCGTCGAGCTCGCCCACCAGGCGATCGGCGGCCCGCCGTAGCGCCGCCCGGTCGCGACCGTGCGCGAGCACCTCACGCGACACCGACGGCACCACGTTGGGCAGCGCGGCACCGAAAACCGAGCGCAGGCCGGCCGGGGTGCCACCCTGGGCAGTGCCGAGCCCGGGCGCCAGCAGCGGCCCGTTCACCCCGGCCAGGTCATACCCGACCCGGCCCACGGTGGCGCCGACAACCGCGCCGATGGAGCCGAGCGGCCGGACCCCCGCGTTGTCGGTCGCGACCGCCGCCAGGACCCGCGCTCCTACCTCGGCCCCTCGTCCGTCAACCGAACGCTGCACGTCAAGACCCTCGGGATTGGACGTGTAGGCGAGCACGAACACGCCACCGCCATGCCGGTGAGCGGTGTCCAGCAACGGCCGCAACGACTCGTAACCGAGATACGGCGAGGCCGTCACCGCGTCGGCAAAAAGTGTGCTCTCCGGATGCAGATATGCGCGCGCGTATGCCGACACCGTCGATCCGATGTCGCCGCGCTTGGCGTCCAGCAGCACCAGCGCGCCACTGGCCCGGACCGCCGCCAGCACCCGCTCCAGTACGGCGATCCCACCGGAGCCGAATCGCTCGAAGAAGGCGGACTGCGGCTTGACCACCGCCACCCGATCGGCCAGCGCGTCCACCACGGTCATCGCGAACTGCTCGAGCCCACCGACCGACTCGGGCAGACCCCAGGCCGCCAGCAGCTCCGGGTGCGGGTCGATCCCTACGCACAGCGGCCCACGGGCATCCAGCGCCGCACGCACCCGGGCGCCGAACGGATCCGGGCTCGCTCGAGCGCCGGACGATGCCGGGCTCATCCGGTCACCCGGTGCGCGAAGCCGACTGCGTCGGTGAACTTCCCGAATCCGCGATCGGCCAGCGCGGACTCGAGCTCGCCGAGCACCCGGACCGGTGCCGACGGATCGCCGAAGATCGCGGTGCCGACCTGGACCGCAGCCGCGCCGGCCAGCACCAGTTCGAGCGCGTCCAGCCCAGTCCGTACCCCGCCGACACCCATGATTGGAACCGCCGGCAGCGCGCGATGCACCTGCCAGATCGCCCGTACCGCGACCGGCCGGATCGCCGGCCCGGACAGTCCCCCGGTCGTACCGGCCAGCGCCGGCCGCATGCTTACCGGATCGATGGCCATCCCGAGCAACGTGTTGATGAGCGTGAGCCCGTCCGCGCCGGCCTCCGCGCAGGCGGCCGCCACCGCGACGATGTCGGTCACGTCCGGAGAAAGCTTCGCGAATACCGGCACCGCCGGATCGGCCGCGGAACGGACCGCGGCCAGCACCGCGCCCGCCGCCACCGGGTCGCAGGCGAACACCTCCCCGCGCGACTCGACGTTCGGGCAGGAGATGTTCACCTCGATCGCCGTAACCCCGGCGGCCCCGGGCAGTCGCTGCGCCAGCGCCGCGTAGTCGGCCACGCTGCCACCGGCGATCGACACCACGGCGCGCGCCCCGGCCTCGACCAGCCAGCGCAGGTCGCGCTCGAGAAACGCGTCGATCCCGGGACCTTGCAAGCCGATGGAGTTCAGCATCCCGGACGGCGTCTCGGCCATCCGCGGGGTCGGCCGGCCGGATCGCGGTGCCTGCATGATCGACTTCGTCACCACCGCGCCGAGCACCGCAACGTCGAAGAACTGGCCGAGCTCGCGTCCGGCCGCGGCGCAGCCGGACGCGGTCATGACCGGGTTCGGGAACACGGCACCCGATAGCGAAGTCGACATATCGACCATCACGGCGCCCCCATCGCGCCCACACCGAGCGCACCAGCCGCGCCGGGCGTGCCGGGCGTGCCGAGTGCACCAGCGGCGCCGAGTGCGTCCTGGGGCACCGCACCGGTTGCGGCCTCCGGCCACCGGACGGCGGTGCCGTCGAACACCGGCCCCTCGACACAGGAGCGGGTCATCCGGGTCACCCCGTCGGCACCGACCACCGGGAGCACGCACGTCATGCACACCCCTATCCCGCACGCCATGGCTTCCTCGACGGCGACCTGCACCGTTGTACCGGATGCCGTGGCGAGCTCCGCCACCGCCCGCAGCATTGCCATCGGCCCGCACGCGTACATCATCGAGCTACCGGTTGCGGCCAGCACGGCTGCCAGCACATCCGACACCCAGCCCTGGGTGCCGGCCGACCCGTCGTCGGTGGTCACCCTGACCGAGTCGCCGAGCCGCTGTGCCTCGGCTACTCCGAACAGCCGGCCGGCGGTAACGGCACCGAGCACGAAGTGCACCGATGAGCCGAGTGCGCGCAGCGTCGAGGCCAGGCCGAACAGCGGTGCGCTGCCGTACCCGCCGCCGACCAGCGCGACCGATCCCCTGGCCGCGGCACCCGTCGGCGGCCGGAACGGCGTGCCGAGCGGAGCGATCACGTCGACCAAATCCCCGGGCCGGCGCGCGGCCAGCCACCGGGTGCCCGGACCGTGCGGGGCGAACACAATCCGCAGTAGGCCACCGTCGATCCGGTAGATGGAGAAGCAACGCCGCAGCAACATGCTCGACCGTGGCCCGCCGACCGCGAGCGCGGCGAACTGCCCCGGCGCGAAGCCAAATGCGGCCGGCAACCGCAACCCGATCTCCGCGTACGCACCGACCGGGCGAACGTCGGCGACCTCGGCCAGCTGCTGTACGGGCGGGCCGGTCAAGCCGGTTTCCCGTCCAGCACGGTCGGCCGGCCGCGGAGGAACGTCGCCACCACCGAGCCGGGCAGCCGCCGCCCGGCAAACGGAGTATTGCGGCTCTTGCTGGCCAGCGCGGCCGGGTCCACGACCCACGACGCCGCCGGGTCGTACAGCACGAGGTTCGCCGGCGCGCCGACTTCGAGCGGCCGGCCGAGGCCGGTCAGCCGGCCGATCCGGGCCGGCCATACCGACATCCGGTCCGCTACCGCGGCCCAGTCCAGCAGCCCGGTCTCGACCATTGCCGCATGCACGGCCGGTAGCGCGGTCTGCAGCCCGAGCATGCCGAACGCGGCGGCCGACCACTCGCAGTCCTTGTCCTCCACCGGGTGCGGCGCGTGGTCGGTGGCCACCGCGTCGATCGTGCCGTCGGCCAGCGCCTCCCGCAGCGCGAAGACATCGGCCTCGGACCGCAGCGGCGGATTGACCTTGTACACCGGGTCGTACGAGCTGACCAGCTGGTCGCTGAGCAGCAGGTGATGCGGGGTGACCTCGGCGGTGACCTGCCAGCCCTTGCTCTTCGCCCACCGGATCAGCTCCACCGAACCGGCGGTCGAGACGTGGCAGATGTGCAGCCGGGAGCCCACGTGCGCGGCCAGCAGCACGTCGCGCGCGATGATCGCCTCCTCGGCCACCGCGGGCCAGCCGGTCAGGCCAAGCGTTCCGGACAGCGGTCCCTCGTTCATCTGCGCGTGTTCGGTCAGCCGCGGATCCTGCGCGTGCTGGGCCACCACGCCGTCGAACGCCTTCACATACTCCAGCGCGCGGCGCATGAGCAACGGGTCGGACACGCAGTCGCCGTCGTCGGAGAACACCCGCACCGCCGCCGCCGAATCGGCCATCGCGCCGAGCTCGGCGAGCGTCTCGCCACGACGGCCGACGGTGACCGCGCCGACCGGGGCGACGTCGGCGTAGCCGGCAGCCGCGCCCAGCCGCCACACCTGCTCGACCACGCCGGCGGTGTCCGCGGCCGGCTCGGTGTTGGGCATCGCGAACACCGCGGTGTAGCCGCCGAGCGCGGCCGCGAGCGTGCCGGACTCCACCGTCTCGGCGTCCTCCCGGCCTGGCTCGCGCAGGTGCGTATGCAGGTCGACCAGGCCGGGCAGCGCGATCAGGCCGGACGCGTCGAACCGTTGCGCACCGGCCGGCGCGGCAAGTCCACGCCCGGCGTCGGTGATCGCACCGTCCGACACGACAAGGTCGGTCGGCTCGCCGCCCAGAACCCGAGCGCCACGAATGAACCAGGTGCCGCTCATGCGCTCACCTCCACCGGCTCGCGCCCGCCGAGCAGCAGGTAGAGCACCGCCATCCGGACGCTGACCCCGTTCGTAACCTGCTCTACGATGACCGAGCGGTCGCTGTCGGCCACCTCGGCGGCGATCTCCATCCCGCGGTTCATCGGACCGGGGTGCATGACGATCGCGTGCTCGGGCAGCAGCCCGAACCGCCGCGCGTCCAGGCCGTACCGCCGGCTGTACTCGCGCGCGGACGGGAAATATGCCGCCTGCATCCGCTCCCGCTGGACCCGCAGCATCATCACCGCGTCGCTCTTGGGCAGCGCGGCGTCGAAGTCGTAGCTGTACGAACACGGCCAGCCGGCTACCCCGACCGGTAGCAGCGTCGGCGGCGCGACCAGGGTGACCTCGGCGCCGAGCGTGGCCAGCAGCAGCACGTTGGATCGGGCCACCCGGCTGTGCAGGACGTCGCCGACGATCGTGATCCGCCGACCGTCAACCGAGCCACCCAGGTGCCGGCGCATCGTGAACGCGTCGAGCAGCGCCTGGGTCGGGTGTTCGTGGGTGCCGTCGCCGGCGTTGAGCACCGAGCCGCGGATCCAGCCGGAGTAGGCGAGCCGGTGCGGCGCACCGGAGCTGCCGTG
>DATAFN010000109.1:0-3508 GCA_036257435.1 Actinomycetes bacterium | reverse complement strand
GTCGGGCAGCGAGCACGGTGGCCGCCGCTACTCACCGTTCACGATCAACGTCGAGCGGAGCAAGCCGTGGCACACGCTGACCGGTCGGCAACACCTGTTCGTCGACCACGACTGGATGCGCGAGCTGGGCGAGGCGCTGCCCGTCTTCCGCCCACCGCTGGACATGCACCGGCTGTTCGGCGAGCCGGAGCTCACGTCCACCGGCGAGCTCGGTCTGACGGTGCGCTATCTCACCCCGCACTCGAAGTGGTCCATCCACTCCGAATATCAGGACAACCTGCTGATGCTCACCCTGTCCCGGGGCGGGCCGACGATCTGGATGAGCGAACCGGACGCGGCCAAGATCGGTGTGCGTGACAACGACTGGGTGGAGGCGGTCAACCGCAACGGCGTGGTAGTGGCCCGGGCCGTGGTCAGCCACAAGATGCCGACGGGGACCGTGTACATGTACCACGCGCAGGAGCGGGTCGTGGACGTGCCGATCGCGACCACCTCCGGCCGCCGCGGTGGTATCCACAACTCGCTGACCCGGCTGCTGATCAAACCGACCCATCTGATCGGCGGGTACGCCCAGCTCACGTTCGCGTTCAACTACCTCGGCCCGACCGGCAACCAGCGCGACGAGGTGACCGTGGTGCGCCGGCGCAGCCAGGAGGTGACGTACTGACATGAACGTCATGGCACAGCTGGCGATGGTGATGAACCTCGACAAGTGCATCGGCTGCCACACCTGCTCGGTCACCTGCAAGCAGGCGTGGACCAACCGGTCCGGCGTGGAGTACGTCTGGTTCAACAACGTCGAGACCCGACCTGGCCAGGGTTACCCCCGCACATATCAGGACCAGTCCCGCTGGCAGGGCGGCTGGGTCCGGACCCGCCGGGGGCGACTCAAGCCGCGTTCCGGCGGCCGGCTCAAGCGGCTGGCGTCCATCTTCGCCAACCCGAAGCTGCCTGCTATCTCCGACTACTACGAGCCGTGGACCTACGACTACGAGCACTTGCTGACCGCGCCGGCCGGTGAGCAGACCCCGGTTGCCCGGCCGAAGTCGCTGATCAGCGGCGCCGACATGAAGATCTCCTGGTCTGCGAACTGGGACGACTCACTGGCCGGCGGCAGCGAGATCGCGGCCGGAGACCCGGTGCTGGCGCAGCTGTCCGACCGGGTCCGGCAGGAGTACGAGAACGCCTTCATGTTCTTCCTCCCTCGCATCTGCGAGCACTGCCTCAACCCGTCCTGCGCGGCGGCCTGCCCGTCCGGGGCGATCTACAAGCGAGCCGAGGACGGCATCGTGCTGGTCGACCAGGATCGCTGCCGCGGCTGGCGGATGTGTGTGACCGGCTGCCCGTACAAGAAGGTGTACTTCAACCACCGCACCGGCAAAGCAGAGAAGTGCACGTTCTGCTTCCCCCGGGTGGAGATCGGGTTGCCGACCGTGTGCTCAGAGACCTGCGTGGGCCGACTGCGCTACCTCGGGCTGATGCTGTACGACGCCGACCGGGTCGGTGCGGCCGCCGCGGTCGAGGCCGAGACCGACCTCTACCAGGCCCAGCGCTCGGTGTTCCTCGACCCGACCGACCCGCACGTGATCTCCGAAGCGCGCCGGGCCGGCATCCCAGAGGACTGGCTCGCCGCTGCCCAGCGCTCCCCGATCTGGGATCTGATCATGACCTACGAGGTCGCGCTGCCGCTGCATCCGGAGTACCGGACGATGCCGATGGTCTGGTACATCCCGCCGCTCTCCCCGGTGGTGGACGTCTTGCGGGACACCGGCCATGACGGCGAAGACGTCGACAACCTGTTCGGCGCGGTCGACGCCTTGCGGATCCCGGTCGACTACCTGGCAGCACTGTTCACCGCCGGAGAGCCCGCTCCGGTGACCGCGGTGCTGCGCCGGCTGGCCGCCATGCGCTCCTACCAGCGGCGGATCAACCTCGGCGGGCAGCCCGACGAGTCGATCGCCGCCTCGGTCGGGATGACCGGCACCCAGATCGAGAGCATGTATCGCCTGCTGGCGATCGCAAAATACGAGGAACGCTACGTGATCCCGGCCGCGCACGCGGAGACCGCGTACGGGCTGGAGGAGCTGGCGACCGGCTGCAGCCTGGACTACGAGGGCGGCCCCGGAATGGGCGGGTCCGGGCCGTTCGGCGAGGCGTCCGGCCGGCCGGTACCGATCGCCGTAGAGAGCTTCCACGCCCTGGCCGACCGGCAGCGCAGCGACACGTTCGCCGATCCGGCCGATCCGGACCGATCCCGCATCAACCTGCTCAACTGGGATGGCAAGGGCAGACCCGCCGGCCTGTTCCCGGAGCGGAAGGAGCAGCCGTGATGCGGTCCAGCCCGGTTGCCGCGATGGCCGCCTCGGTCCTGCTGCGGTACCCCGACCCGCCAACGCTCGCCGCGCTGCCGGTAGTGCGAGCAGCGCTGGCCGAACTACCGCGCGAGCTCGCCGCGCCGCTGGGCACGGTCGTGGCCCACCGGGAGACCGGCGACCCTACCGAGCTGGCGGCGGAGTACGTGCAGCTGTTCGACCTGCGCCGGCGGTGCTGCCTGCATCTGACCTACTACACCGCCGGCGACACCCGTGCCCGTGGGCAGGCGCTCGTCGAGTTCGCCGAGGCGTTCCGCGCCGCCGGTTTCGCGGTCGGCGACGGCGAGCTGCCCGACTACCTACCTGCCGTGCTCGAGCTCGCGGCCCGGACCGGCGAACCCGGCTGGGCGCTGCTGCGCGGGCATCGGATCGGGCTGGACCTCCTGGAGCAGGCGCTGACCGCGAAGGGACCTGTCTACCGGCCGGCGGTCAGCGCGGTGCTCGGGATGCTCCCGCCGGCCGGCACGGCCGAGCTGGCCGCGGCCACCAGGCTGGCCCGGAACGGACCGCCACGCGAACAGGTCGGGCTCGAACCGTTCGTCCTCGATCCCACTGGTCCCCGTGTTGGCGGCCGCCGATGAATACGCTGTTGTGGGTCGTCGTACCGTACGCGACGCTGGTGACGTTCGCGCTCGGCACGATCTGGCGGTACCGCTACGACAAGTTCGGCTGGACCACGCGTTCCTCCCAGCTGTACGAGACCGCGGTGCTGCGCTGGGGCTCGCCGATGTTCCACGTGGGCATCCTGCTGGTTCTGGTGGGACATGTCGGCGGACTGCTGATCCCCAAGTCGTGGACCGAAGCGGTCGGAATCAGCGAGCACACCTATCACTTACTGTCCGCGTTCATCGGCACCGTGGCCGGCGTGCTCACCGTCGTCGGTCTGGCCATCCTGATCGCGCGCCGCCGCCTGGTCGGTCCGGTGTTCATCGCGACCACCCGCAACGACAAGGCGATGTATGTCGTGCTCGCCGGCACCATCCTGCTCGGGATGCTGGCCACGGTGCGCGCCAACGTGATCGGCGAGGGCTACGACTACCGCGAGACCGTTTCGCCCTGGCTGCGCTCGGTGCTCCTGCTGCAGCCGGACGCCGGCCTGATGAGCAACGTGCCGCTGGACTTCAAGGCGCACGTAC
>DATAFN010000098.1:0-4879 GCA_036257435.1 Actinomycetes bacterium | reverse complement strand
CGGCGGAGGACCTGGCGGACCACGTCGACCTTAACTTCGGCTGCCCGGTGCCCAAGGTCACCCGCAAGGGCGGCGGCGCCGCTCTGCCGTATAAGCGGTCATTGCTGCGTGAGATCGTCCGTGCCGCGGTCAGCGCGGCGGCCAACCGGATCCCGATCACGGTGAAGACCCGTAAGGGCATCTCCGACGACCATCTCACCTACCTCGACGTGGGCCGGATCGCACAGGACGAGGGCGCCGCCGCGGTTGCGCTGCATGGCCGGACGGCCGCCCAGATGTATGGCGGGGTGGCCGACTGGGAGGCGATTCGGAGCCTGGTCGGGGCGCTGGACATTCCGGTGCTCGGCAACGGCGACATCTGGACCGCTGCCGACGCGCTACGGATGGTCGAGCAGACCGGATGCGCGGGTGTGGTGGTCGGGCGCGGTTGCCTGGGCCGGCCGTGGCTGCTCGGCGAATTGGAGGCGGCGTTCGCCGGGCGGCCGGTGCCGGAACCGCCATCGCTCGGCGAAGTCGCGAAGATCATGTACGAACACGCGTCGCTGCTCGCTGCCGAGTTCGGCGACGACAAGGCGGCTCGGGACTTCCGCAAGTACGTGGCCTGGTATCTCAAGGGGTTTTCGGTCGGTCAGGACCTGAGGTCTCGGCTCGGCATGGTGTCCTCGCTGATCGAGCTCGCCGGGTTGCTCGGCGAGCTCGATCTTGACCAGCCCTACCCGGTCGAAGTGGCCGCCTCACCCCGTGGCCGCGGCACCGGCGCGCGCCGGGTCGTGCTCCCGCACGGCTGGCTCGACGACCCCGGCCACGCGGTCATCAGCCCCGACGCCGAACTCGGCTTCTCCGGCGGGTAGCCGGCGGTCCATCTGCCGCCACGAGGCGCCGAGGAACGGCGCCAGCGTCGCCGCGAAATAGATCACTGCCAGCGTGGCGAACGCACCGGAGAGCCCGACCACCAGCACCAGCGCGCCCGCGATGAGCCCACCGAGCGGGATGCCGGCCCAGGCCAGCGCGCCGACCGCGCCGAACACCCGAGCCAGCAGCTCCGGCGGGATCCGCTCGTAGGCGACCGCACCGAGGATCGGGTTGATGGAGCCGGCCGCGATGCCGGCGATCAGCGTGACCGACAGCACCGTCGGCAGGTTGTCGGTAAGCGCGAACACCACGCACCGGGGCGCGCCGAGCACCAGGAAGCAGATCGCGAAGGTCAGTCGCCGCGGCAGCCGGGGGCCGAGCGCGGCGAAGGCGAACGAACCGGCGAGCGCGCCGAGCCCGAGCGCGCCGGACACCACACCGGCAGCCAGCGCGGTACCGGTCACCTGGGCCGCCCACAACGGCAGCAGCACCGCATTGACGGCCTGGTCGGCCAGGTTCGTGATGAACAGCATGGCACCGATGCCCTGAGTAAGCCGGTCGCGGCGCAGCCACCCAAAGCCCTCGCGCAGGCTGGTCAGGTACGACGTGCGGGTCGCCGTCGTCCGCCGGCCGGGCGTCCGAGCAGGCACGAACCAGCCGATCGCCAGTGCGGCGAACGCGAAGCTGGCGGCGTCGACGACCAGTACCGCCTGAGCGCTGAACAGGCCGATCAGGACGCCGCCGAGGGGTGCCCCGATCAGGGTGGCCAGCCGGGCCACGCCGTCGTGCAGTCCGGTGGCCCGTTCGGTAGCCAGATCGCCGATGAGGCTCGGCAACAGCACGGTCTTGGCGTTGTCGGCCGCACCGCGGGCCGCCCCGGTCACGCCGACCAGCACCAGCAGTGCCCAGAATCCGAACAGGTGGTAGCCGGCCAGCAGCGGGATCGCCCCGATGCCGGCAACCGAGACCACGTCGCCGATCACCGATGCACGCTTGGCGCCGATCCGGTCCAGCAACGGACCACCGAATGCCTGCGCGATGACGTACGGCAGCATCTCGGCGAACCCGACGATGCCCATCTGGGCAGGCGAATGGGTGGTGACCCACACGAACCAGGGCAGCGCCAGGAAGGACATTCGGCTGCCGACCCGGGACACCGCCTCGGCGGCGAGCAGGACGGCGAACCCGCGGCGGGCGCCGACCGTGTGCGTCGCAGCTGTCATGACCCCTCCTGCGGAAGCACCTGGAACTGGAACGCGACCCGGCGGCTGCCGGCCGGTGGATCCGGCTCGTCGTGCCGGCGATAGCGCCCGGCCAGCTCGAACAGCTCCGCAATGAGCCGGCGCGACTCCTCGGCGGTCAGCCGTAGCACCACGTCGGAGAGGGTCGCGGCGTCCAGCCACTCCTGCGGCGCGGACGAGATCCCGCTGATCGCGCGCTGCATCCGCTCGGCGTACAGGGTGGCGACCGTGCGCAGATACTCCTCGCCGAGCACGCGCCCCTCGACATCGTCGGCGGGCGGCAGGTCGACGCTCGAACCGCGCTTGGCGGCCCGCCACCAGCGCTCGCGCTCGGCGCCGCGACCGGCGTCATCGACGATGAACCCGTATGCGGCCAGCTGGCGCAGGTGGTAGCTGGTGGCACCGCTCGACTCGCCGAGCAGCTGAGCCAGCCTGGTCGCGGTGGACGGGCCCCGCTCCCGCAGCGCCCACAGGATGCGTAGCCGCAGCGGGTGCGCGATGCCGCGCAACCGGCGGGCGTCGATGTGGTCCTCGCGCTCCGGATCGAACGGAACGGGACCGGTATCGCTTCGCTCAGCCATGTTGCAAAGCTATCTCTGCAAAGAAGCTTTTGCAATGGCTTCTTTGTAGTCTGCCCGATCCGGGTCAGGGGTTGGCTTGTGTAGGCTGCCTAAGCCGGGGCCCGCGAGCGTCTCCCGGCCACACATCGCACTGCTACCACGCCGCGTCTGGGAGTTCCCGTGCCGAAGTACGTCTACGACTTCACCGAGGGCAGCAAGGACCGGAAAGACCTGCTCGGTGGTAAGGGTGCCAACCTCGCCGAGATGACCAACCTCGGCCTTCCGGTGCCACCCGGGTTCACCATCACCACCGAGGCGTGCCAGGCCTATCTCAGCACCGGCCGGGTGCCCGCCGAGCTGGCCGAGGAGGTCAGCACGCATCTGGCTGCGCTCGAGCGCCAGATGGGCAAGCGGCTTGGCCAGGCGGACGACCCGCTGCTGGTCTCGGTGCGGTCCGGAGCGAAGTTCTCGATGCCCGGGATGATGGATACGGTCCTCAACATCGGACTGAACGACGAGTCCGTGCAGGGACTGACCAAACAGTCCGGCAACGAACGGTTCGCCTGGGACTCCTACCGGCGCCTGATCCAGATGTTCGGTAAGACCGTGCTCGATATCGACGGCGGGCACTTCGAGAGCGCGCTCGAGGCGGCCAAGAAGGCCAATGGCACCGAGTCCGACCTCGATCTGGACGCGGCCGACCTGCGCGCGCTGGTCGCGACCTACAAGCGCGTAGTGACCGAACACGCGCACCGGGAGTTCCCGCAGGATCCGCGTGAGCAGATGGACCTTGCGATCCGGGCGGTGTTCGACTCGTGGAACGCGCCACGCGCGATCCTGTACCGCCGGCAGGAGCGAATCCCGGCCGATCTCGGTACCGCGGTCAACGTAGTAGCGATGGTGTTCGGCAACCTCGGAATGGACTCCGGGACCGGAGTGGCGTTCACCCGCGACCCGGGCACCGGTGCGCAGGGCGTGTACGGCGACTACCTGCAGAACGCCCAGGGCGAGGACGTCGTCGCCGGCATCCGCAACACGCTGCCGCTGCAGGAGTTGGAGCGGATCGACCCGACGTCGTACCGCGAGCTGCTCGACATCATGGCGAAGCTCGAGAACCACTACCGCGACCTGTGCGACATCGAGTTCACGATCGAACGCGGCAAGCTATGGATGCTCCAGGTCAGAGTCGGCAAGCGGACCGCGGCCGCGGCGTTCCGGATCGCTACCCAGCTCGTCGACCAGGGCCTCATCGACCTCGACGAGGCACTCGGCCGGGTGACCGGCGCGCAGCTCGCCCAGCTCATGTTCCCGCGGTTCGAAGCCGGCTCGGACGCCCAGAAGATCGGAACCGGCATGAACGCGTCGCCGGGCGCCGCGGTCGGCAAGGCGGTGTTCGAGTCGGCGCGCGCAGCCGAGCTGGCCGCGACCGGCGAGCGGGTCATCCTGGTCCGCCGCGAGACGAATCCCGACGACCTGCCCGGGATGATCGCCGCGCAGGGCATCCTGACCAGCCGCGGTGGTAAGACCTCGCACGCAGCCGTGGTGGCTCGCGGCATGGGCAAGACGTGCGTCTGCGGCGCCGAGGAGCTCGACGTCGACGTGAATGCGCGCGTGTTCACCGCGCCCGGCGGAGTGCGGGTCAACGAGGGCGACGTGATCTCGATCGACGGCTCGAACGGCGCCGTGTACCTCGGCGAGGTGCCGGTCGTGCCGTCGCCGGTCGTGCGCTACTTCGAGGGCGAGCTGCCCGCCGACGAGGTGCAGGACGACGAGCTGGTCGCGGCGGTGGACCGGTTGATCCGGCACGCGGACGCTGACCGGCGGCTCGCGGTCCGGGCCAACGCCGACACCCCGGAAGACGCCGCCCGGGGCCGGCGGATGGGCGCGGCCGGGATCGGTCTGTGCCGGACCGAGCACATGTTCCTTGGGGATCGCCGGGTGCACGTGGAGCGGCTGATCCTCGCCGAGACTGCGGAGCAGCGGGCCGCTGCCCTCGACGCGCTGGCGCCGCTGCAGCGGGACGACTTCGTCGGCATCTTCGAGGCGATGGACGGCCTGCCGGTAACGGTCCGCCTGCTCGACCCGCCGCTGCACGAGTTCCTGCCCGATCTGACCGAACTCTCGGTCCGGGTCGCGGTGGCCGAGGCGCGCGGCGAGGACCCCGGCCGGGACCGTGACCTACTGACCGCGGTGCGCCGCCTGCACGAGGAGAACCCGATGCTCGGC
>DATAFN010000085.1:0-2296 GCA_036257435.1 Actinomycetes bacterium | reverse complement strand
CGATCGCCGACAGCATTGTCAGCTTTCGGGTCCGTCGCCGCGGTGTGCGTTCCAGATCCCGGATGGCCGCGATGATGTTCGTCCGGGCGATCCGCACGCTGGTGAGCACGACCGCGAGGAACGCGATGAGGAAGCCCGCGGCCAACCCGTTGATCACGCTGGTCGGGGTGACCGCGAACGCGATCCCCAGCTGGTTCTCGCCCTGGTCGAAGCCGTTGAGAACGTTCATGGCCAGCACGACGACCACCCGGCCGATTCCCACGCCGAGCACGACGCCGAGCAGCGCGGCGCCGGCACTGTACAGCGCGCCCTCCACCGCGAATTCCCCGGTAACCCGGCGCCGCCGCATGCCGACCGCGCGCAGGATGCCGAGCTGACCCTTCCGTTCCTCGCTGAGCATCACGAAGATGTTCACGATCAGCAGGATCCCGGCGATGATGCTGAAGCTGCCGATGAACAGGAACAGCGACCCGAGCACTGCGCTGGTCTGCTTGGCCGAGTCGAGCACCTCTTGCTTCGGCGTTTCCACCGTGGCCCCGGCCGCGCGCAGCGGGCCGAGCGCCGTCCTGATCCGCGCGCTCACCTCGTCGGTAAGCCGGGCACCCGACTCCACTCCGCCGCGGTTGGACACAAACGTGGTAGTGGTTGGCTGCCCTCCGGCCATCCGCGCGACCGGAAGCAGGGTGCCGGCCGGTACGAACGCGTTGCGGTTGTCCACCGCGCCGAAGCCGACACCGGCCACGCCCTCGGACGGGATCACGGCCGCTACCGTCAGCGGGAGCGGCTCGCCGTACGCGTAGAACGTGATCCGGTCGCCGGTGGACGCGTCGAGCCGCCGCGCCAGCCGCTCGGTGACCACCACCTTGCCCGGACCGGGGTTCGCCACCGTCATTCCGGACTGATCCGGAGCGCCGAAGCTCGCCGCCTGATCGAAGACCACCTCCCAGATCAGCGCGCGTGGCTCGGCACGCTGCTGGCCGGCCTTGTCCAGCACGGCAGCCGCGTAGTCGCCGCGCATGATAAGGACACCGTCGACGTTCGGGTCGTCCCGCAGCGCTGCCAGCCTGCGGGCGGCCTGCTCGCCGACCAGGGCGGACGGTGCGGTGACGTATTCGTCGATCGGGCCGAGGGTGTCGTAGGCCACCTGCCGAACCGATCGGTCCAGCGAGTCCCCGACCACCAGACTCGCCATGATCAGTGCCGTGCCGATGAGCGAACCCAGCACCACCAGCAGGGCCTCGGTCGGGCGGCGCACCACCTGCCGCACCGCCAGCCGGCGCAGTACCGGCCGGAAGACCGCGAGATACAAGACCACCGCGAGCGCGGCGCCGAGCCCGGCGACCAGCGGTGTCGTCAGCTCGGGGTACATACGATCACCCCGACTCGACAGCGGCCGCTATACCGGCGCGCGAAACGGTCCTGACCTCGTCATGGGCGAGCCGGCCGTCGCGCATCCGCACCAGCCGGCTGGCCGTGCGGCCGATCGCCGGATCATGGGTGACCAGAACGATGGTCTGGCGTTCCTCGGCATTGAGCTGCTGCAGCAGATCCATGATCTGGCCGGCCATCGCCGTGTCGAGATTGCCGGTCGGTTCGTCCGCCCACCCGATAGCCGGCCGGGCGACCAGTGCCCGGGCAATGGTGACCCGCTGCTGCTCGCCACCGGACATCTCGTTCGGCCGGTGGTCGGCTCGCCCGCCCAGCCCCACCCGTTCGAGGATCTCCTGTGCCTGGGCCCGCGCCTCCCGGGCCGGCGTGCCCACCAGCAGCAATGGAAGCTCGACGTTCTCCGCCGCGGTGAACACCGGGATCAGGTTGTAGGACTGGAACACGAATCCCATCGACCGGGCCCGGTGTTCGGTGCGATGCGCGTCGCTCATGGCGAACAGGTCGCGGCCCTGGATCAGTACCCGGCCGGTGTCAATGTCGTCCAGACCGGACAGGCAGTTGAGCAGCGTGGTCTTGCCGGAGCCGGATGGGCCCATGACGGCCACCAGCTCACCGGCGCGGACGGTCAGATCGAGCCGATCCAGCGCGAGGACGCTGACCTCGCCGCTGCGATATACCTTCGTGACCTGCTCGGCGACCAGTAGTGGCTGGCCGTCGCTTTCGATACCAAGCCGTTCAACCATGGCGCGCCTCCCACCGCCCGGCAGTACTCCCTTTCAGGATCTGGATCGACCGCGGCCAGGGTTAGAGGGCGAAGGTCCCGCAGCGGCGGGACCTGCGTGGGCAATCGGCCGAGCAAGAGTCCGGCAGCTCTTGTGCTACATCCGAGTGGTCCATGAAGGCCCTA
>DATAFN010000010.1:0-12119 GCA_036257435.1 Actinomycetes bacterium | reverse complement strand
GGCAGTCGACACGGCGCGGATGCGGGAGAACCTGGATGCGACGTCCGGGCTCATCTATACCAGCGCGGTCCTGCTCGACCTGGTCGAGCAGCAGGGGTTGTCCAGGGAGGATGCCTACGCCATTACCCAGGCGGCCGCGATGGAGACGTGGCAGAGTGGCCGAGCCTTCCGGGACACCCTGGTCGACCATGCCAAGACGGCCGGGCTCAGTATTGACCCGACCCGCTTGGATGAGATCTGCCGGCCCGAGCGGTACGTGGAACGGCTGGATGAGATGTTCGCCCGATTGGAGGCGCTGGCATGATGGCAAGGCTGGCTACCTGGGTGTTCCGCCTGATTGTGCTCTGGGGTGCGCAGCGGCTCATCCGGTGGTTCTCGGAGAACTACGGTGAGGATCGCATCCGCGCCCAGAAGTCTGCGGCCGCAAGCGCAGATGAGCCGCGCGAATGACGGCAGCCGTGCCGCTGGACGGCCTTACCCCGATCCATACCGGGAAAGTCCGGGACCTGTACGCGGTTGGCGATGACGAGGTGCTCATCGTCGCGAGCGATCGGATCTCCGCGTTCGATCGGGTGCTGGAGACCCCGATCCCGGACAAGGGCACGATCCTGACCCAGCTGTCGCTGTGGTGGTATGGGCAGCTGGCCCCGATCGTGCCGAACCACTTGGTGACCGCCGAGGTCGACGACTACCCACCGGACCTGCGCAAACTGGGTTCCGCACTACGCGGCCGGTCCATGCTGTGCCAGCGCGTGGAGATGATCCCGATCGAGGCGGTGGCCCGCGGGTATCTGAGCGGTTCCGCCTGGTCCGAGTATCAGCGCGACTGCGCGGTCTGCGGTATCCCGCTACCGGCCGGGTTGGTCGAAGGCGCCCAGCTCCCCGAGCCGATCTTCACTCCGGCGACCAAAGCGCCGGCCGGTGAGCATGACCGCAACATCGACTATCCCGAACTGGTGGAGCGGGTCGGCCCGGAGACCGCGCAGGAGCTACGCGATCTGACCCTCGCGGTCTACCAGCACGCGCGAGAGATCACCGCCAAGCACCAGATCCTGCTCGCCGACACCAAGCTCGAGTTCGGCCTGCTCGACAACGGCACGCTCATGCTCGCCGACGAGGTGCTCACCCCCGACTCGTCACGGTTCTGGCCGGCGGACGAGTGGGAGCCGGGTGGCCCGCAGCCGTCCTACGACAAGCAGTACGTCCGGGACTGGCTCAGCTCGGCCGAGTCCGGCTGGGATCCGGCATCTTCGGACCCGCCACCGCTGCTTCCGCCCGACGTCGTGGGTCAAACCCGGGCCAAGTACATCGAAGCGTACGAAAGAATCACCGGCCGCCGGCTGTAGGCTCGCTGCCCGTGACCTGGCTTGTTACCGGCGGCGCCGGCTACATCGGGGGGCATGTGGTCGCCGCCATGCGGGCCGCCGGGCTGCCGATCGCGGTGCTCGACGACCTGACCACCGGTTCGGTGGACCGGGTGCCGTCCGAGGTGCCCTTGATGCGCGCGTCAGTGCTGGATTACGACGCTGTTCTGTCGGCGCTCCGCGAGCACGCGATCACCGGCGTGCTCCACCTGGCCGCGCGCAAGGCGGTCGGCGAGTCGGTCGAACGACCGCTGTACTACTACCGCGAGAACGTCGGCGGCTTCGAGACGGTGCTGCGCGCGATGCGCACGGCCGGCGTCACCCGGATGCTGCTGTCGTCGAGCGCGGCGGTGTACGGCAACCCGGACTCGGTCCCGGTCAGCGAGGACGTGCCGATGCGGCCACTGAGCCCGTACGGGCAGACCAAGACGATCTGCGAGTGGCTGGCGGCGGCCGCCCATCGGGCGCACGGGATCAGCCATGTGACGTTGCGGTACTTCAACGTGGTCGGCGCGGCGAATCGCGAGTTGGCCGACACCGGGGTGTTCAACCTGGTCCCACTGGCACTGCAGGAGATCTCCGCCGGTCGGCCGCCGCAGGTGTTCGGCGACGACTACCCGACCCGGGACGGTAGCTGCGTCCGGGACTACATCGACGTGCGCGATCTCGCCGACGCGCACGTCGCGGCCGCTCGGCTGCTGGAGCGCGAGTGCGCCCAGGTCTACAACGTCGGCCGGGGCGAGGGCTTCACGGTCAAGGAGGTGCTGGCCGCGATCGACCGGGCGATCGGCAGCGAACACCCGTACCGGATCGTCGAGCGCCGGGCCGGCGATCCCGCGAGCTGCTACGCCGCGGTTGACAAGATCGAGAAGGAACTCGGCTGGACGGCGCGGCTCGACCTGGACGACATGGTCGCCAGTGCCTGGGCCACCTGGCCGAAAGCGGACACGTAGCGAGCCCGCGCCCCCTCTTTGCGATCATTACCGCCGCCCGTGCCAAATGATCAACCCTTTTTGGGTCGGTTTGTAGCGCGCGATCGGCGGTAATGATCGGGGACGGATACGCTGGCTCCGGCCGTCCCCAACTCGAGCAGCGCCAGGAGCTTCGCGTGCCCCGCGTCGTCGTCGATGTCATGCTCAAGCCGGAGATCCTCGACCCGCAGGGGCAGGCGGTCCAGCGGGCTCTCGAGCGGCTCGGGTTCGACCGGGTGACGTCGGTTCGGCAGGGCAAGCGGTTCGAGATCGAGATCGCCGAGATCGCCGAGCCAGCCGGCACCAGGCCCGGTTCTGCCGAAACCGCGACCGAACTAGCCCGGGACATGGCCGCCAAGCTGCTGGCCAACACCGTGATCGAGGAGTTCACGGTGCGGATCGACGCCGCCGAGGGCGCTGGGTGACCCGGATCGGGGTCGTCACGTTCCCCGGCTCGCTCGACGACCGGGATGCTGCCCGCGCGGTCCGGCTGGCCGGCGGAGTGCCGGTGCCGCTCTGGCACCGCGACACCGATCTGGCCGGGATCGAGGCGATCATCCTGCCGGGCGGCTTCTCGTACGGTGACTACCTGCGCACCGGCGCCATCGCCCGGTTCTCCCCGGTGATGGAGACGGTGATCTCGGCGGCCGGGCGCGGGGTCCCGGTGCTCGGCATCTGCAACGGGTTCCAGATCCTGTGCGAGTCGCATCTGCTACCAGGTGCGCTCACCCGCAACAACCACCTGCACTTCATCTGCCGTGACCAGCGGCTGCGTATCGAGTCCGCCCGGACGGCGTGGACGACCGGCTACCGGCCGGGTGCCGAGATAGTGATTCCGGTCAAGAACGGCGAGGGCCGGTACGTGGCCGACCCGGACACGCTGGCCCGGCTCGACGGCGACGGCCTGGTGGTGGCCCGCTACCTGGAGGGCAACCCGAACGGGTCGGTCGCCGACATTGCCGGCATCACGAACCCGGCGGGCAACGTGGTCGGGTTGATGCCGCACCCGGAGCATGCGGTCGATGCGTTGACCGGCCCGGGCACCGACGGGCTGGGTTTCTTCACCTCGGTGCTGCGGGGCCTGGTGCGGGCGTGACCATTCGGATGCGCGACACGGTCGAGATCGACACCGTCGAGCAGGCGGCGGCAAGCCCCAAGCTGCCACAGCCGTACGCCGAGCTCGGTCTGGCCCAGGATGAGTACGAGCGGATCCGGACCATCCTCGGCCGCCGGCCCACCGGCTGCGAGCTGGCCATGTATGCGGTGATGTGGAGTGAGCACTGCTCCTACAAGTCCTCGAAGATCCATCTGCGGCAGTTCGCCGACAAGGCGCCGCAGTCGGACGCGCTGCTGGTCGGGATCGGGGAGAACGCCGGGGTCGTGGACATCGGGCAGGGCTGGGCGGTTACGTTCAAGATCGAATCGCACAACCACCCGTCGTTCGTCGAGCCGTACCAGGGCGCGGCAACCGGGGTCGGCGGCATCGTGCGCGACATCCTGTCGATGGGTGCGCGGCCGGTGGCGGTGCTCGACCCGCTCCGGTTCGGGCCGCTGGACGCTCCCGACACCGGCCGGGTGCTGCCCGGCGTGGTGGCCGGCATCGGCGGGTACGGCAACTGCCTCGGGCTGCCGACAATCGGCGGCGAGGTCGGCTTCGATCCGTCGTACGCGGGGAACCCGCTGGTCAACGCGCTCTGCCTGGGTGTGCTGCGGCGCGACGCGATCAAGCTGGCGAAGGCCTCCGGACCGGGCAACCAGGTGATCCTGTACGGCGCGAAGACCGGCCGAGACGGTATCGGCGGGGTGTCGGTGCTCGCGTCGGCGACGTTCGACTCGGCTGGCTTCGGCGCCGGCGACGGCGACGGCGAGGGCAACGGCGCCGGCGGCCGTGATCTCGGCGGCCCGGCGGCGAAGAAGCCGAGCGTCCAGGTCGGTGACCCGTTCACCGAGAAGACGTTGATCGAGTGCTCGCTCGAGCTGTTCGAGCGCAACCTGGTGGCCGGCATCCAGGACCTCGGTGGCGCCGGGCTGGCCTGCGCGACCAGCGAGCTGGCCTCGGCCGGCACCGGTGGCATGCGGGTCTGGCTCGACCGGGTCCACCTCCGAGAGCCGTCGATGACCCCGCACGAGGTGCTGACCAGCGAGTCGCAGGAGCGCATGTGCGCGATCGTGACGCCCGCCGAGGTGCCCGAGTTCCTCGCGATCTGCGAGAAGTGGGATGTCGACGCGGCGATCATCGGTGAGGTCACCGGCGTCAGCCCGGCCGAGGCCGAAGCCGGCGGGCGGCTGGTCATCAGCTGGCACGGCGAGGTCGTCGTCGATGTGCCGCCGCGAACGGTCGCGCACGAGGGCCCGGTCTACGCGCGCCCGTTCGCACGGCCGGCCGACCAGGACGCAGTGGTCGCGGATGCACCGTCGCCCGGCCGGCTGGCTCGCCCGGTGAGCGCCGACGAGCTGCGAAGCACCTTGTTCCGCCTGGCCGGATCGGCCAATCTGTGCGCGAAGACCTGGGTGACCGCGCAGTACGACCGCTACGTGCAAGGCAATACGGTGCTGGCCCAGCCGGCCGACGCCGGCGTGATCCGCGTCGACGAGTCGACCGGTCTGGGAGTCGCCGTGTCGACCGATGGCAACGGGCGCTATACCCGGCTCGACCCGTATGCCGGGGCCCAGCTGGCGCTCGCCGAGGCATTCCGCAACGTGGCTGCGACCGGCGCTCGACCGCTGGCGGTGACGAACTGCCTGAACTTCGGTTCGCCGGAGGACCCTGGGGTGATGTGGCAGTTCGCCGAGGCGGTGCGGGGCCTGGCCGACGGCTGCCGGGCACTCGGGATACCGGTCACCGGCGGGAATGTGAGCTTCTACAACCAGACCGGGGATGTGGCGATCCTGCCGACCCCGATCGTCGGCGTGCTCGGTGTGATCGACGACGTGGCCCGGCGAACGCGGACCGGGTTCGGCGGAGTCGGCGACGTGGTGCTGCTGCTCGGCACCACGAGGGACGAGCTCGGGGGCTCCGAGTGGGCGTATGCCGTACACGGCCACCTGGGCGGGCTACCGCCGGCGGTGGACCTGGCCGCCGAGCGCGTGCTCGCGGATCTGCTGGCGGCCGGATCGCGCGAGGGCCTGCTATCCGCCGCCCACGACCTGTCCGACGGCGGGCTGGCCCAGGCGCTGGTCGAGTCGTGCCTAGCCGGATCGGTCGGCGCGCACATTGCGCTACCGGGCGACCTCGACCCGTTCGTATGGCTGTTCGCCGAGTCGGCCGCGCGGGCCGTAGTGGCGGTGCCGGCGGCAGCGGAGCAGCGGTTCACCAAGATGTGCCAGGCGCGCGATTTCCCGGTCGCCCGGCTCGGCGTGGTGGGCGGCGACGCGCTCGACGTCCAGGGTCAGTTCTCGATTTCGCTCGCCGAGCTGCGGTCGGTCCACGAGGCCACGATGCCGGCCCAGTTCGGCTGATTACGTGCCCGGGTAACCGCTACCGCTACTCTCGGGCGCATGCCCCCGGCCGTTCGGCGTCCGGATCCGGCTCGGATCCGGCTGGCGCTCAGTGCCCAGTGGCGGGCCCTGCGCACCCAGGTGGAAGGTCTCGAGCCCGCCGATCTGGCCGCGCCGTCCAGCCTGCCGGACTGGACGGTCGGTGAGCTGATCGCGCACATTGCCGACGGAATAGCGGCGCTGACCGAACGGCTCAGCCATCCACCGCCGGACCGGGTGCAGACCAGCATCGCGGAGTGGGCGCGCCGGTGCGCTGCGCAAGCACCCAGGCTGGCCGATGAGGCCCGCGAACTGGCCGCCCGTGGTGACAGCCGGGAACTGCTGACCGTGGCCGTGGCCCGGGCCGAGAACGCGCTCGACCAGGTGGTGAACCCGCAACGCCTGCTGTGGTCACCGGTGGGCGGGATCCGGCTGACCGACTACCTGGTGACCAGGGTCATCGAGGCGGTGGTGCACGCGGACGACCTGGACCCGGACTTTCCGCACGACCGGGCGGCCCTCGGTAGTTGCGTGCGGGCGCTGGCCGAGATCCTGGCCGGCACCGTGCCCGGTTCCTCGGTCGAGCTGCGAGTCCCGCCGTTTGCCGCGGTGCAGTGCGTGCCCGGTCCGCGGCATACCCGCGGGACGCCGCCGGGCGTGGTGGAGGTCGACCCGCTGACCTGGGTACGGCTTGCTACCGGGCGGGCACGCTGGTCGGATGCCGCCGCCGACGGCCGGCTGCACGCCAGTGGTGAGCGCACCGACCTGTCCCGCTTCCTTCCGGTGCTGGCCTGAGCTGGGCCGTAGCCGAGCCGCCATGCAACCGAGCGGGGGATCTCGTGCGTGTGCTTGCCGAGCATGGCCGGCGGTTTCCGGCTCGGGAGGCGGCCGATGAGGCACGACGAGGACGCGGAGGAGCGCTTCGCCGCGCTGTACCGCGCCTGCTACGGCCGGCTCGTCGCCCAGCTGTATGCGATCACCAGCGATCTCGGTGAGGCGCAGGAGGCGGTCCAGGAGGCGTTCGTGCGCGCCTGGTCGCGCTGGCCCGAGCTGCAAACCTTCGACAACCCGGAGGGCTGGCTGTACGTGGTCGCCCAGCGGATCGCGGTGAGCCGGTGGCGGCGGACCCGGCGGACCGTGCTCGGCTGGCTGCGCGAGAACGACATCTCGCACTACTCCGGACCCGATCCGAGCGTGGTCGTCCTGGTCGAGGCGTTACGGCGGCTGCCGGTCGCGCAGCGGCGCGCGCTCGTGCTGCACCACATGGGCGACCGGTCGGTTGCCGAGATCGCCGAGGTCGAAGGCGTGCCGGCCGGAACGGTCAAGGCTCGGCTGTCCCGGGGGCGGGCGGCGCTGGCCGCGTTGCTGGCCGACCAGCCGGTCGGCGGGACCTCGGTCGATCGATCCGGCGCCGAGCGCTCGAGTGAGGAGGTGCGGCGTGCGTACCGGGAGTCCTGAGTACGACATCGAGCCCGACGGCCTCGACCTCGACGCGATGTTCCGGCGGCTGAGCTACCGGGTGACGGTCGGCGCTGCCGGCCTTGGCCCGGCGGCGGCTATTCGCAGCGCCCACCGCCGCCGAGTTGCCCGGGCCGGCGTGGGAGCGGTGCTGGCCGCCGCCGGCGTGGTCGCCGCGGTCGCGGTCGGTGCGAACCTGCTGGCCCGCAACAGCGCCGGCAGCCCGGCCGGACCGGCCGCACCGGCGCCGACCGCGACCCAGCCGAGCACGCTCCAGACGACGGAGCCCGGCCCGCCCGGTTCGAAGCCCATCCCGAGCCACCTGCTGCTGACCCCGGACGATATTCCGTTCAGCACCCAGGCCGCACAGCCCAACGCGCTGGTGCCCGCGCTTGCCGACACCCGGGCCGAAGAATGCGGCGTACGCGCCGAGCCGCCGATCACCGGGGGCGAGAACGCGGTCGTGCTCGGCGTGGGCGGGAAGCGCGGCGAGATCGAGCAATATGTACGTGACGTCGGTGATCTGATCAACGCGGAAGGCTGGACGTATGGCGTGCGGTCCGCGATGGACTGGTGCTTCGAGATGGCGGGCGCCGAGATACCCGGCTACCGGCTGACCATCCGGCCGCTAGGCACGCTGTCCGCGATCGGCTACACCGCCACCGTGCGGGTGGCGCTGACGACCGCTCCGGACACCCCACCGAGGATCCACCTCTACGCGGTGGGCCGGGCCGGCACGCTGGTCACCGCGATCCGCTACGACGTGACCGGAACGGATCCGGATCCGCTCGTGGCCGGGTTCAAGGCGCTGGTGACGACCGGGATGGAACGACTCGCCGGGGCCGGCTGAGGGGCTCGGCCGGTCGCTTGACTGCCGTCACGAACGGGCAATACTGGCGGCACTAGCGGATCGATGACCTGATGGGATCCGGATGCAGCTGTCGCCCTCGGCGTATGTCGACTCCTTCGTGCGGGACCACCTGCCGCCGCCGGAGCAATGGCCCGAACTGGTCGTCGATCTGCCGGAGCTGGCGTACCCGACCCAGCTGAACTGTGCCGAGGAGCTACTCGAGGCCACCATCGTCCGGTATGGGCCGCACCGGCCATGCCTGCGCGCCGCCGACGGCTCGGTCTTGACCTACGAACAGGTACGCGACTGCGCCAACCGGATAGCTCGCGTGCTCACCGAGGATCTCGGCCTGGTGTCCGGCAACCGGGTGCTGCTGCGCGGTCCGAACAACCCGATGCTGGTCGCCGCCTGGTTCGGTGTGCTGCGGGCCGGCGGCGTCGTGGTCACCACGATGCCCTTGCTCCGCGCCGGCGAGCTGCGCACGATCGCCGAGATCTGCCGGCCGACCATCGCGCTCTGCGATGCGAGGTTCACCGACGATCTGGTCAAGGCCGAGATCGACGGCCTCGCGCTCACCACGTATGGCGGCTCGAATGCGGACGACCTGACCGAGCGGATGGCGGCCAAACCGAGCGACTTCCGGGTAGTGCCGACCGCCGCCGACGACGTGGCGCTGCTGGCGTTCACCTCCGGGACCACCGGCCGCCCGAAGGCGACCATGCACTTCCACCGGGATGTGCTCGCGATCACGGACACGTTCTCCGCGCACGTGCTCAAGCCGCGCCCCGATGACGTGTTCGCCGGGAGCCCGCCGCTGGCGTTCACGTTCGGCCTGGGCGGCCTGGTCATCTTCCCGCTGCGGGCCGGGGCATCCACGCTGCTGCTGGAGAAGGCCGCGCCACCCGATCTATTCGGCGCGGTTGCGGCGCATGGGGTTACCGTGCTGTTCACCTCGCCGGTCGCGTATCGCGCGGCACTCGGGTTGCTCGCCGAGCACGACCTGTCGTCGCTGCGCCGGTGCGTATCGGCGGGGGAAGCGTTGCCGAAGACCACCTGGGAGGCGTTCCACGACGCCACCGGCCTGAAGATCATCGACGGCATCGGCTCGACCGAACTGCTGCACATCTTCATCGGCTCGGCCGACGACGAGATCCGGCCCGGATCCACCGGCCGCCCGGTGCCCGGTTATCGCGCGCGGATCATCGACGACGCGGGTGTTCCGGTGCCGGATGGCGAGCTCGGCCGGCTGGCGGTGATCGGGCCGACCGGTTGCCGGTACCTGGCCGACGACCGGCAACAGGCGTACGTCGTCGACGGCTGGAACCTCACCGGCGACACCTATCTGCGGGACTCCGACGGCTACTTCTGGTACCAGGCCAGATCCGACGACATGATCATCTCGGCCGGTTACAACATCGCCGGTCCGGAGGTGGAGGACGCGCTGCTTCGCCACCCCGACGTGCTGGAGTGCGGCGTTGTTGGCGTGCCGGACGTCCAGCGCGGGACGGCCGTGGTGACGGCGTACGTGGTGCTCCGGGACGGCGTGCCGGCCTCGGCGGAGACGGTAACTGCGCTGCAGGAGCACGTGAAGGCCGAGATCGCGCCGTACAAGTACCCGCGCGTGATCGAGTTCCGGGACGCGCTGCCCCGCACGAACACCGGCAAGCTGCAGCGCTTCCGGCTCCGCGAAGAGGCAGCGGCCGGTGGCAGCTCGGGCGATACGGCCGGTGGCTAAGCACGACTCCGGGGGAGCGGCCGGTCGCGGGGCACAATTCGGGGAGCGGCCGGTGCGACCGCTCCCCGAAGTCCGAATAGCCGGCGAAGGCTACGGAGCTACTACCAGCCGGTCGGCGTAGATGTTCTCGTTGCGGTTGCCGATGTTGTTCGTCGGTATCGCCGCCGGTGACAGATCACACTCCCCGGCCGGGACGTCCCGGTTGTCCGCCCAGGCCACGTGGACGATGTGGTTGGTACCGTTCCAGCGGGCGTCCAGTTCGATGTAGTCGCCGTGGAAGGCCACCGTGCCACCACCGAACATCTCGCAGTTGCCGTTGTGCGAGACGTCGGTGACCCTCTCCTCGTGGCTGAATGTCGGGTAGGTGACTCCGTCACAGTTCGTGCACGCGTAGAACACGTCCAGGGCCTCGTTGTTCGGCGTCACGCTGTTCCGGAAGTCGTACCAGGCGACGTGCAGGGCATGGTTGGAGACCTCGATCGTCGGCCAGATCTGGTGCCGGTTGCCGGGATCGGTGTTGACCTGCACCGGAGCACCCCAGGTGGCGCCGCCGTCGGTGGAGCGCTGCACGAATATGTCGAAGTCGCCGGCGATGCTCATGTAGGCCACGTAGACGATGTCCGGGTTCGTGCTGTCGACCGCGACGAAGGCGAACGTCGGGGTGCGGAACGCGACGCCGGGCGCCTGGGCGGCGACCAGCGATCCGGCCGCTACCGGCTGGCTCCAGTGCGCGCCGCAGTCGGTCGACCTGAGCACACTGACCGTGCTGGTCGCGTCCGATCCGCCGGGGAACGTGCGGTACGCAACGTAGATCGTGCCGTCCGGCCCGACCGCGACGTCGGAGCCCTGGTTGAGTCGAGTGCCGCCCTGGCCACCGGTGGAGATTGCCCGCGGCTGGGAGAACGTTGCGCCGCCGTTGGTCGACCGGCTGAAGACGATCGGACCGCTGCCGCCGACACCGTGGAACGGGGTGTGGGTGACGTAGACGTTGCCGGCGCACGGGCTCGCGGCCGGCGAGTTGAGGTCGATCTCCATCCAGCTCTTGTCCACGAACGTGCCGGCGGAGCCGAACGGCTGGTTCGGCGGCACCGCGAAGCCGACCGAGCCACGGTCCACGATCGTCGTGCCGGCGTAGGTGAAGTGCGGCGGCTGGCCGGCGCTGGTGGTCGTGCTCGCGGTCGCCGCGGTCCCCGGCGTGTAGTTGAACTTCGCCACGTAGACGACCGTGTCGACCGGGCGGTCGGGCTGGTCGAAGTTGCGGTTGAACGCGATACCAGAAACGTACAGGTTGCCGGCCGAGTCGAACCGGACCGTCGGGTCGCCGGAGCCGTCGAGGTTGCGCAGCGGCGAGGCGAGTCCGGCCGCCGAGGTGTCGGTCGGGAAGCCGGGCACCATCGTGTTGTAGCCGTTCGGGAACGGCGGGGCACCGAACCAGGTCGTGCCGCCGTCAAACGACAGGTACACCGGCATCCAGACGTCGGCCGTGTGCGGGACCATCCGGTAGTCGTTGGCTGACGCCGCGACCACGTCCCCGACCACACCGGTCACTGGCGAGGCGACCGGGCTGATCGAGACGGTGGTCTCGTTCGACTGCCGGTTCTGGGCGTCCTTGCTTGGGGTTACGTTCGCGAGCCCACCGTCGACGTTGTTGTTGTCGTCGGTCACCTTGACGTCCGTGCCGTCGGTCACGTGACCGGCTAACGCGGTGGGTGCGATGCCGAGGACCAGGGCCGCGATCGCGAGCCCGGATAACCCGGCACGAGTCGATGCACGCATGGGTGCCTCCATCCTGCGGTCTCGCCTCGCAAGCTAATCCCGCAGTGCCGCGCTGACGACCCCCAGTGACGGACCGAGCGGCTAGAGCGGCATGAACCGGCCACCGTTCACGTCTAGGACCACACCGGTGATGTAGCCGGCGGCATCGCCGGCCAGGAACAGAATCGGTTCGACGATCTCGGCCAGCTTCGGCATCCGGCGCAGCGGAATGGCCTCGACAACCTCGTGCTGCTCGACCGGGTCCATCGCCTCGAACACGCGCTGGAGCCGCTCGGTCAGCACCAGACCGGGCGCGATCGCGTTCACCCGGACCCGGTCCGGCCCAACCTCCTTCGCCAGCCGCTTGGTCAGCCCGACGATGGCCGCCTTGGCCGCTGCATACGGCACACCAGTGACCGGCGACGGCTGCCGGCCGCCGATGGATGACGTATTCACGATCGCCCCGCCGCCGGCCTCGACCAGATATGGCATCGCCGCCTGGCAGCACA
>DATAFN010000032.1:0-4501 GCA_036257435.1 Actinomycetes bacterium | reverse complement strand
GGCGGCGCTGATGGGTGGCGATCGGGAGTCATGAACCATGCGGCAGCGGCCGCGATGAGGTCGTCGAATCTGTGTTCCGCGTCGACCGCGCCTTCGTATCCGGCCAGTTCGAGGCTGACGGCGCCGTGGGTAGCTGCCCAGAGCACACCGGCGATATGGGTCGGGTCTTCGGCGCGGAATACCCCGGCGCGGATGCATTCGGCCACCGTGTCGGCGAGCGCACGCAGCGGCTGGAGGCTCGCCTCGTATGCCTCCGGCGACGGTTCGAATCCCGGGATCGGGCGCTGGAACATGACCGCGTAGTAGGACCTGTTGGCCAGCGCGTTGGCCCGGTAGGCGCGGCCCATGGCGGCGAGGCGTTCGAGCGGGTCGGGGCCGGCCGCTTGCGCGAGCGCACCACTAAGCCGGTCGAAGCCCTCCCTCCATAGGGCCTCGGCGATCCCGGCCTTTCCGCCGAACATGGTGTACAGGACGCTTGTCGAACACCCCGCGTCGACCGCGATCCGCCGCATGGTCAGCGACTCCGGGCCGTGCCGCTCGAGTAACGCGCTCGCGGTGTCCAGCAGGGTCCGGCGCAGCGCCGCCCTGCCGGCAGCTTGGGTGGTGGCGTAGGGGCTGCTGGCAGCGGGTCGGGTCATCGATCTCCTCGTTTCGGCCTGACTACCTGTCCGACGGCACTGGTGCGCCCGGTTCGCTTGCGCGAGCGACAGCAGCCATGCTATGACATCGTTATCCATCTAAAACAGGGTTGCACCTGGACGCGCAACTGATGGACCGTGACACCGTTCTCTGGATGCAAGTGGCGACCGGCAGCGTCGCCTGGGTTACCGGCGCGGTCGCGCTGTGGCGAATGTCATCGATGCCGCACCCGGCGAGGAGCTCCCGTCGTCACTCGTCCTCCCGGCTCCAACGGGTTCATCGGAGGACGCGAGATGCGGTCCGGACGGGCGAGAGCCGCCTGTCCGGACTTAGGTCACGTCTGACCACCCGGCGGCAGGTACGTGCCGGAGTAGTAGCTGGCGAGGCGTTCCCGATAATCGACGTGGTCTGTGACCGCCTGGTCGTACCTTGGCGCGTCGTTGATCTGGTCCTTCGTACGGTCGACGTATACCTTTTTCTCGGCTGTGTCGATCCGCTCGACCAGGCCTGCCGGCAACAGCACCTCGCGGCCGAAGAGCCACGACCCGGTCTCGATCTCGAGGTACGCCGGCTCGGTGTCATAGTATGCCTCGACGTGACCGATATCGCCGCCGACTGCGACAACCGCGTAGCCGGTCAGATCAGTTCCATCAGCGAACCCTGCGTCGGCCCAATACTCCCCATGGCTGGAACGCCATCTTGACCGTCCTCCTTCTCGGGTGGGCATGGGTCCGGACATTCCCGTACCCTCCGCTGCTCGGTGGACACGACTGGTCGATATGAAGATATGAGACGGGGCACCATCACGTACGGAGCCGGGCTTTGTGTCCTGGTGTAGTCAGGTGCCCGCGGGAGCGCGCCGTGCGGTGCGGTACAGGTCGACCAGTTCCTGGGTGGTGGTCGCGTCCTGGGCGGCTTTGTCCTCGCGCCATCGCCCGGTGAACCGCGGGAACCGCATCGCCAGCCCGCTGTGCTCTTTGATTTGCCCCCACCCGGCGGTGTGGTTGGGCGAGAGGGTCAGCTCGGCGCTGAGAACTTCCACTACGAGGCCAGGCTCGAACCACACGTCCGTAGGTTGGCGCGCGTCGACCCTTGCCGGCCGCGTCGATCGGGCCAGCGGCGCCAGCCGGGCGGGAAGCGCGGCAATTTCGGCGTCGGAGAAGCCGGTGCCGCACTTGCCCACAGTGCGGAACATGTCCGCGGCCGGGTCGTAGGCGGCCAGCAGCAGCGCCCCGTAGACGCCGCGGCGGCGGCCACGCCCGGCGAACGCGCCGACCACAACCAGGTCGACGGTGTCGGCCAGTTCGGTGCGGTAGTCACGCTTGAGCTTGATCCACAGCCACCCCCGGGCGCCGGCCTGGTAGGCAGCAGCTGGGCTCACTGACTTGCACAGCAGCCCCTCGCAGCCATCGGTGACCGCCTGCTCGAAGACCTCGTCCAGGGCAGTGGCGGCGCTCACCTGGGTGGCGGTGGTGAGCCGGAGGCGGGCCGACGGGGTGATCGCCTCGGCTAGTCTGGCCCGCCGCTGCGGATAGGACAGCCGGGTGAGGTCCTGGCCGTCGGCGTACAGCAGCTCGAAGCAGAACAGGCTCACCGGCACGTCTCGCACGGCCTCGGCAATGCCGTGCTTGCGTCGGCGGAACATGACCTCCTGGAACGGCCGCAGCTCCCCGGCCGCCGGGTCGAAGGCGACCACCTCCCCCTCGAGGATCGCCTCGCGCGGTCCGAGCCCTTCCTGGAGGACCTCGACCACGTCCGGGAACTGGTTGCTGATGCGCTCCAGTCGGCGGGTGAACAGCTCGATTCGGCCGTCGGCGGTGCGGTGGGCCTGCACCCGGACGCCGTCGTACTTGTACTCGGCTGCACACGCCCCGCCGAGTTTGGCCAGGATCTCCGCGGCGTCCGACATTCGCTGGGCGAGCATGGCCCGCACCGGGTTGCCGGGGCGCACCTGAAGCTGCTCGACCGCTGCCAACCCGCCGCTGGCCAAAGTGGAGGCGACCAGGCCGAGGTCACAGCAGATGTTGTAGGCGCGTTCCAGCACCGGCCGGGCAGCCCGCCCACCGGCGTGTACCAGCGCGAGCGCGTCCAGGATCGTCGGGGTGCCGATCCCGAGCCGCAGCCCGCCGGTGACCAGCCGCAACAGGTAGCGGGCCTCCAGCGGCGTGGCCTGGGCGAGTAGGCCCGCCAGCAGGTCCAGCTTGCGGCCCTGCGAGCCCTGCCCTTCTGCCTGGGCGATCTGGTGAAGTGTGTCGACCACGACCCCGACCTGCAGGCTGGCCGGCCGGTCGGGGTCGGTTACGGCGAGCAGCCGCTCGGCGGCCTGGCCAAGGTCACCTGTCTCCCGCAGGCTGGCGCTGACCTGCTCCGGGCTGGCGCCGGTCGCGGTTGCCACCGCACGGACGGCGAGCTTCTCCGCCAAGCCCAGATCCACCCCGGCGAACTCCGGCGCGATCACACCCTGACACAGATAACACACCGTCGGCAGCAGCTCGACGGGAGTCTGGGTCAGCAGGGCCGCAAGCCGGTCGATCAGCACCAGCCGGCCGCTGGCCCGCTCCAAGTCGCGGTACGCCTCGGCGACGATCTCGTACTCCACGGCGCTCCCCTCGCCTCTCGCCACAACACCGACCCGACGCCGGTGAGGGCAGGTAGAGCAACGCTACGGCGGCGAACCCGCAACACGGCCAAGCCAGCCGGCCCGGTCATCCAGAACACAGCCAGCCAGGGCCGGCTCGGTGCCGCGGGCGGCCGCGACTAGCCTCGAGATGCGAGCGTGGTGAGCGCCGGTCCAGTACACCTTTCCGCAGGCCATACAGGCGGTGAACGCATCGTGGTGGCGCCATGTCCCGGGCCGGACGAGGCGGGCTACGTCGGCCTTGTTCACCGGCGCGAGCACTCCGTTGCAGGTGGTGCAGCGGGTGTAGGGCCGGATCCGGCTGACCAGGCCGAACCGGCGCACCAGATCGATGAGCTGGTCGCGCGGATCGGTGCCGCGCACGAAGCGGGCGTTGGTCGCCGTCCGGCGCCGGAGCAAACCCCGATCGCGGGTCAGCAGCGTGCGAGCCTCCGCCGCGGCACGTCCCATGAGCTCGTCATCGTCGGCGTCGTTGTCGTAGGCAGCGTCAAACCCGAGCAGCCGCAGGTACCTGGCCAGGGTGCCGAGGTGGGCGTCGAGGAGAAACTGCGGTTCGGTGCCGGCCGCGCTGACCGGCGCTGCCGGGTAGACGTCCACGACGTCGCCGTCCCGCAGCTGGTAACGGTCATGTACCGGCGCACCGTTGACCCGGAGCTCCCCGTACTCGGTGTGCGGCACACCCAGCGACTCGACCACATGCTTGAACGTCGACGTGCCATCGACCCGCCGGACCAGCAGGTGGCCGTGCTCGCCAGCGGACAGCAGGTCGGCCAGCTCGCCGTGGACACGGAAGCGGGCCATCGAGCTTGCCACCCCCTCATCATGCGCGACGGGCGATCGCGGCCAGCCAGCGCCGGCGGATCAGCCCGCTGAACGGCCGGATGACCAGCCAGTACCGCCCGAACGCACGCCGCGACCGATCGTCGGTCAGCAACACCCGGGTCTCGGTGGTCAGCTCACCGGCGGATGTGCGAAAGTTGACGATCATCTTGGCAGAGCCGGGCGCCGCGAAGTCGACGAAGAAACGGGCAGGGATCGGGCTGGTCGGCCAACCTCGACGGCCGGCCGCCAACTGGTGACCATGGCCGCCCGAGCGCGGCGGCGACCAGCTCATCGTCGGTCCGAACCAGCATGGTGAAGCCGAGGTCGGCCATGTCGTCGAGGATCGGCCGATCGGAGCCGAGCCGGAGCCGACCGGCCGACCGCACCCGCATCAGCGCCCGC
>DATAFN010000344.1:0-4878 GCA_036257435.1 Actinomycetes bacterium | reverse complement strand
GTGATCGATCCCGACAACGACGGCGACGCGGAACTTGAACTGCTGGCGCTGGACGACGAGCCAGAGCCGCCGTCGCCTGATCCGCAGCCGGCGAGTCCGGCGGCGACCAGAACGCTCGCAAGAAAGGCGATGGCCAAGCGGCGGCGCATGAGTACTCCTCAGTCAGGTCTCGCATTCGTGAGGTCAGCGAATCCTCGGGATTTCCACGGAGACGTTGGTGGCTTTCACGGCGGCCACAGCCAGCACCCCGGGCTCTAGCCCCAGATCGTCGGCGGCCTCCCGGCTCAGCAGCGAGACGATGCGGTACGGCCCGGCCTGGATCTCCACCTGGGCCATCACCGCGTCCCGCACGACGCGGGTGACCAATCCGGTGAACCGATTGCGCACCGACTCCGCAACGACAACTCGGCTGTCAGCCGGGCCGCCCGCATCGGCTATCTCCTCAGCGAACCGGGCCAGCGTCACCCCGTCGATCACCAAGCGTCCAGAGCCGTCGGTGGTGGTCGCAATCCGGCCGCCGTCGGCCCAACGGCGCACGGTGTCATCGCTCACCCCGAGCAGGTTCGCGGCTTCCTTGATCCGGAACATCGGCACGTCCTGGACTCTAGCCGCATCATCGGCTCTCTGATAGCTGTCCAGGTGCATTTGCCGTCGATCGGGGCCGAATTGGCAGCAGGCGCGTACTCAAGCAACAAACGTGGCGCCGGCTAGGCGGCGTGATCTGTCGCTGGCTTGCACGGCCTCGCCGGAGCCTGGTCGTTGCACGTTTCAGGGGTCGTGGGCACATGAGAGAGTTAGGCGTCCCGCCGGTTGATCATGACGAACCCCCCCAGCAGTGCCGCTACGGCCCAGCCGGCCAGCACCCCGAGCCCCGCCCAGACTCCGATCGGGACACTGTCGATGCGCTCCACGGTGCGCTGGATGGCCAGTCCGGCCGTCATCGGCGAGTACTTCTGCACCAGTTCGCGTGGATGCTCGGGCAGCAGCAGCGCGGCGATGAACGGCACCAGGAGCAGCCCGAACATAATCGTGATCGCGGCCGCGGTATGCCGGACAATCATTCCGACGCCCAGGCTGAGCAGCCCGACCAGCGCAAGATAGAGACCGCTGCCAACAACCGCGCGCAGCGCCGGTTCATCGGCCAGCGACACGATCGGGTAGCCCTGCTCAGGTACGAACCCGTTGCCGTGCAGGACCGGCTGCGATACGAGAAACGCGGCCAGCGATGCGACAAGACCGGCGGCCAGGCACAGCACGCCGACCACCGAGGCCTTCGCGGCCAGCACGGTCGAGCGCTTGGGCACCGTGGTCAGCGTCGAGCGCATCGTGCCGGTGGCATACTCACCGGTCGCGGCCAGCGTGGCAATCGCCACCACCGCGAATTGGCCGAAGAGCACGCCGGACAGCCCGTTCATGACCACGTCCTCGTCGCCGCAGCCGGCCGCGCCCGGTCTGCAGCCGGGCGCCCCGCCCGAGATGCCGACCGACGCCGCCACGAAGAAGCTGAGCAGCACAGTCAGTCCGATCAGTGCCGACACCGACCATGTGGTGCTCGGCACCGACCGCACCTTCGTCCACTCGGCGCGGGCCACGCGCGCGAACCCGCTGTTCATCGCGCCACCCTGGATCCGCCTGGCGGTCGCGAGCCGGCAGAATAGTCCACCGCATCCCTGGTCAGCCGCAGGTACACCTGCTCGAGCGAGGCCCGGTGCGGGGTGAGCTCGTACAGCGGCAGCCTGCGGTCCGCGGCCAGGTTCGCCACCCGTTCCGCGCTGAGCCCGGTCACGGTCAGTATGTCGGTGCCGTTCGAGCTGACCACGGCGCCGGCCGCGGACAGCAAGGTCATAACCTCCGAACGGTCCGGCGTGCGGACGGTCAAGGTGCCGTCCGAGGCGGAGCCGAGCAGCTCGGCGACCGAGGTATCCGCGATCAGCCGGCCACGGCCGATGATGACGAGATGGTCGGCGGTGCCCTCGAGCTCGCTCATCAGGTGGCTGGCCACGAACACGGCCCGGCCCTCGGCGGCCAGCGATCGCAGAAATCCACGGATCCAGACCACGCCCTCCGGATCCAGGCCGTTGACCGGCTCGTCGAGCATCAGGATCCCTGGGTCACCCAGCAGCGCAGCCGCGATCCCCAGCCGCTGCCGCATCCCAAGCGAAAAGCGGCCGGCCCGACCGCGGGCGACCGCGGCCAACCCGACCAGCTCCAGTACCTGACCGACCCGCGAGCGCGGAATGCCGTTGCTTTGCGCGAGCCACAACAGGTGGTGGTACGCGCGCCGTCCTGGGTGCACGGCTGCCGCGTCCAGCAGCGCGCCGACCTCTCGGAGCGGCGCCCGCAGGCTCCGGTAGGGCCGACCGCCGACCAACGCGCCACCCCGGTCCGGGCGGTCCAGGCCGACGATCATCCGCATCGTGGTGGACTTGCCGGCGCCGTTTGGCCCGACAAACCCGGTGACCCGGCCGGCTCGCACCGCGAAGGACAGGTTGTCCACCGCAGTAGTGCGGCCAAACCGCTTCGTGAGGCCGCGCGCATCGATCAATGCCTCCATGTGCTCGACGCTACGGAGCGGACGAGGCCGGGTCGTCCCGCTGTCGAGCCGTCTTCGCACCGCTCGGATCGGTGATCCGCGCCAGCCCGCTCCCCCACCCGGGCTACCCGCAAAGTCCCGATCGGGAGGGACGCGCCGGCCCGTCTACCAGGCAAGAATGTCGGCGTGGACGGCACAATGCAGCTTCCTCCCGCGATCACGAACGGACTCGCCACCGCTCGGCGCATCCTCGCCGGGCCGGATGGGTTCGTCGTGCTCGCGCTGGTGCTCGGGCTCGCCGGGCTCGTCGAGTCGGTGATCTACACGGCCGGGACCGGGGACCGGACCACCGCGTCCCTGCTGGCGGTGTTCGGCACCGTGCCACTGGCCCTGTTGCGGACGCGCTGGGCCTGGTTGGGCGCGCTGGTCATCACGATCGCGACCTTGGTGGCGCTCGCCGACCCGGCACCGCTGACCGTCTCCGGCGCGATCGGCCAGCTGATCGTCGCGTACGAGGTGGCGGTGCGGTACCCGCGCGGCGTGTCCGCCCTGGTCGCGGCGCCGTTCGCGCTGAACGCGATCACCCCGTTCTCCGGCGATGACTCCGCGCTGTCCGGGCTGGTGGTGCTCGTCGCCGTGGTCGCCGCACTGATCCTCGGCGATTCCCAGCGGCAGCGCAGCCAGGTAGTGGCCGAGCGGGACGAGACCCGCCGCGCGATGGCGGACACCCTGCGGGATCGAGCCGCCGCGCAGGAGCGGAACCGGATCGCCAGGGAACTGCACGACGTGGTCGCTCATCACCTGTCGATGATCGCTATCCAGGCCGAGACCGCCCGGCTGGCGACGCCCGGCATGCCGGCCGAGGGCCAAGCGCAGCTGGCTGACATCGGCGGCACCGCCAGGGACGCGCTGACCGAGATGCGGCGGCTGCTCGGTGTACTGCGAGTCGACGTCGACGATGTGGCCGAACTCTCGCCGCAGCCAGGCCTGGACCGGATCGACGAGTTGATCGAGGCGGCCCGAGCCGCCGGTACGCCGGTCCAGCTCACGCTAAGCGGAACTCCCGTACCGCTCCCGGTCGGGGTCGACCTGTCGGCGTACCGGATCGTCCAGGAGGCGCTGACGAACGCGCGCCAGCACGCGTCAGGAGCGGCGGTCGAGGTGGAGGTGGCGTACGGCGGCGACCTGCTGCGACTGCGGATCCGCGACGACGGGCCGGGATCAACGGACGCCAACCCGAGCGGGCACGGGCTGCACGGGATGCGCGAGCGGGCCGCGATGGCTGGCGGGACGCTCACCGCCGGTCCGGCCGAGGGCGGCGGGTTCCTGGTGGAGGCGACCCTCCCGGTCAGCGAGTCAGCGACGTGACCGGCACCGGTCCACCGATCCGGGTGCTCATCGCCGACGACCAGGAGATCGTCCGCGCCGGTTTCAGCGCGCTGCTGGGCACCCAGCCCGACCTCGAGGTCGTCGGCAGCGCCGCAGACGGTGCAGAAGCGGTTCGACTGTGCCGCCAGGTGCATCCCGATGTCGTGCTCATGGACGTCCGAATGCCGACCATGGACGGCATCGAAGCGACCGGCCGGATCACCGCCGGATCGGACCCCGGGACCGGCCCGCGAGTGCTGATGCTCACCACGTTCGATCTTGACGAGTACGTGTATGAGGCGCTGCGATCCGGCGCCAGTGGGTTCCTGCTCAAGGACGTTGCGGCCGAGCGGCTGTTCGAAGCAGTCCGGATCATCGCCGCCGGCGATGCGCTGCTCGCACCGACCGTGACCCGTCGGCTGATCAGCGAGTTCGCCCGGTTGCGCCCGAGCCCGCCGGCCGAGCCCGACCTGCTACGCGGGCTGACCCCGCGGGAGACCGAGGTGCTGCGGCTGGTCGCTGAAGGGCTGTCCAACGGCGAGATCGCCGAGCGGCTGGTGGTCGGCGAGGAGACGGTCAAGACCCACGTGAGCCGTATCCTCACCAAGCTTGGCCTGCGCGACCGCACCAGGCCGTGGTCACCGCCTACGAGTCGGGGCTGGTCATCCCCCGCAGCCAGCAATGACGCCGCGTCAGGTCGTGATCGAGCATGCTCGCGCGGCCTGAGGACACGGCGACGTGACCTGAGCGCCGTACACCAATGCCGGGCCTGGGGTTATCCCGAGCGGAAGAGGCTAGGAGACCGCAGTGGCAGCCCCGCCGCGACTTACTAGCGTGGATCACGTGACAGCATCGCCACTGAAACGCTACGGTCCGCTCCGGTCGCTCGCCGACATACAGACGTATCGCACCCTGCTGTTTCTCGTGACCGGGGTACCGCTGGGCGTGCTCTGGCTCGGCGTGCTGATCGCCGGTTG
>DATAFN010000306.1:0-5866 GCA_036257435.1 Actinomycetes bacterium | reverse complement strand
TCGAACCAGATCACCGTGTCCGCACGCATCCACACCACGTCCCGCACCGCAGAGTAGTTGCCGTCGATCACCCAGCCCGCGCCGGCCACGATGGACCCGACCCGTCGGTGGAACTCCTCAGCAAGCAGCGGCTGCCAGCCTGGCTGATGGTAGATCGCATCCAACTCGACAAAGGGCACCGCAAGCCGTCCTGCAAGTTCACGGCCAAGCCAGGTCTTCCCCGAGCCCGAATTACCGACCACCGCCACCCGCCGCACGCCAACACCGTAACGACGTACGCTGCCTACCGCAGCATCCTCATTTGCCGCATGTCGATCGTCTAGCGATCGCCATCTGTCTTGGGGAGCAGGTGGCGCACGGTGGCACTGCGTCACACCGGCTAATTGGCAGAGGCGCCCGCGGCCACGCATCAACTGAAGTAAGTGTGCGCGCCCTGCCGGATCGCTATCGAGCGGCCGCGATGGTTGCCGTCGTGACCGGGCTTCGAATTGGCGGACCTGGCGCCGAGTTCGGCATCGTTCAACTCGTCTTCGTGACTGCGGACCACAAGTGCGTAGTCCAGGATTCCCCAGGTCAACCTGGGTGGGGCGGACGAGCCGGCCTGTAAGCCGGGTTCTGTGACACCGCCGAAGCGGTGCCGGCGACCATCCATCTAGGACTGCCGTTGCCGGCAACCTCTAGCGGCCTACCCGCGAGCTCGGGCGGGCCACCCTCGAACGCTCGCGCAGGCCAGCGGATGCGGGGCCTTCGCCCCGCATCCGCCGGCCCTCTTGGCCTTGCTCCAGGTGGGGTTTACCGAGCCGCCCGGGTCGCCCCGGGCGCTGGTGGTCTCTTACACCACCGTTTCACCCTTACCGCCGCCCCGGCCGAAGCCGGGACCGGCGGCGGTCTGCTTTCTGTGGCACTATCCCGCGGGTCACCCCGGGTGGGCGTTACCCACCACCCCGCCCTGTGGAGCCCGGACTTTCCTCGGCGGCCCCGGATTCCCGAGGCCGACGCGGCCGCCCGGCCGGCTCGTCCGCCGTGTTATCCAGGGTACGCGCTTACCCGGTCGGAGCCACTGACTGATCGGTATCGGGCGCTCCGGATCGATCAGCTGGGCGGAGCCGAGGCGGATTCCCGGGCCGGCTCGGTCCCGCGCTCGGCCCGAACCGCAGCACCGGCCAGCACGAACCGGATCTGTCGCTTCTCGATGTCGGCGAGGGTCAACTCCACGTCGACTCGTTTGCCCAGCGGCACCTGGCGACCCTCGACCCGGCCCCGGACCGCGGGCTCGGTCAGCTGCACGGTGCCGACCTTGCTCTGGTCGCTGATGTCGACCACGACACCGGTGAACCGCTCCCCCTCCCGGCCGGTGAGCACCGCGGCCTCGACCAGATCCACGCACGCGGCCTCCACCTGGTTGGCGTGCTGGTCGGCCTGCTCCATGCGACGGGGTAACGCCGGAAGCGCGGTCCGCACCCAGCTCGGCACCTCGGTTCCGGCGGACAGCGCGAGGCAGACCTCGTTCGCGTACCGGTCGGCCAGCCGGCGCAGCGGCGCGGTGACGTGCGCATACTCGGACGCAACCGCGGCGTGAGTGGCAAGCTCGGGCACCCCACCCGCGAATGCGGTATAGCCGGCGCCACGCAGCAGGCTGGTGCACTCGTTGATCATCGCCGCGTGTTTTGGCTGCCTCGGATCGAGGGTCCGGATCATCTCGGCGTACGAGTCCTCGGGCGGCCAGTCGATCTGCAGTGCCCGGGCGATCCGGCGCAGGCGCTTGATCAAACCCTCCGGCGCGGCCGGCAGCGTCCGCAGCAGGCCAATCTCGCCGTAGAGCATGAGCTCGGCCGCGGCCATCCCGGTCAGCAGCGAGATCTGCGCGTTCCAGCCCTCCACCGGCAACGGCGCTCGGAAGACCAGGTCGTAGGAGTCCTGCGATTCGATGACCTCCTGCTCGGGCAGCGGCAGGCTGATCCCACCGCGCTCGAGCTCGCGCTGCTGGCGGAGCTGCCCGACCTCGCGGAGCAGGTTCAGCGGCTCTTCGGCGATGTCGCCGTCCAGCGCCCGTTGCACCTGCTCGTAGCTGAGCTGCGCGCGGCTGCGGACCAGCGCCCGGCGCACATCGATACCGACTCCTTCGCCGGACCGGTCCAGGTCGAGCGTCCACAGCACAGCCGGGCGTACCTGACCGGGCAGCAGGCTCGCCGCACCCTCGCTGAGCACCGGTGGATGCATCGGCGACCGGGCGTCCGGGAGGTAAAGCGTCAGTGCCCGGGCGTTCGCCTCGGCGTCCAGCGCGCTTCCTGGCTGGACGAACGCGGCCACGTCGGCGATCGCGTAGTAGACCCGATAACTGCCGGAACGCCGAGCGATGTGGACGGCCTGGTCGAGATCCCTGGAACCGGAGGGATCGATCGTCACGAACGGGATGTCAGTCCGATCGAGATCGGGCCGCGTCGGGGCATTCGCTGCCTCCTCGGCGGCGGCCAGCACGTCGTCCGGAAATCCGCTAGGCACTCCCATCTGCTCGCGGACCCGGTCGAATCCGGCCCGGAGCCGCTGCCCGTCGGCGGGCTGGTACCGCAGGTAACGGTGAGGCACATCGGCAGCCTAGCGGCGCTCGGCAGGCGGCCGGGTCAGCGCCACCGCGATCGCTAGCCGAGGTGCGCCGTGTCGTTGTAGCGGCGCAGCGAGGCGAAGCCGTCGGCGTACCACTGGATCACCGTCAGGGACGCGACCGACAGCTCCATCCGGTAGATCGACTCGACCGGAGCACCCAGCGCCTGACTCACCAGCAGCTTGATCGGCGAGACATGGCTGACCAGCAGCACGGTCCGGCCGGGATGAGCATGCTGAAGCTCGTCCTGTATCGCCCGGACCCGGACCGCGACGGAGTCGAAACTCTCCCCGCCGGGCGGAGCCACCGCCGTGGACTTCAGCCAGCCGGCCAGCTCGTCCGGCCAATCCCGCTCGATCTCGGCCCAGGCCAGCCCATCCCAGCGACCGAAGTCACACTCCACAAGCCGTTGGTCGGTGTGTACCGGCAGCCCGAGCCGGTCCGCGATGATTTGCGCGGTTTCCTGCGCCCGCCGCAACGGCGAGGCCAGCACGCTATCCACCGAGCCTAGCTCGCTCACTGCGCTTGCCAGCCGCTCCGCCTGGTCCCGTCCCGCCGAAGTCAGCTCCGGGTCGGAACGGACCCCGGAGAAGCGCTTCCGCGCAGTGAGTGCGGTCTGGCCGTGCCGGGCCAGCACGAGCGTGATCGGAACACCCAGGTCAGGCCCGCGCCAGCCAACCGAGGTCTGCTCTGCGGTCACCGGATCCGGCGGGCAGCCGCGTCGAGCGCCGCGTTGGCCAACGCGTCGGCCGCCCGGTTCTCCTCCCTCGGCACCCATCGGTAGCTGACCCGGCGACCGCGAGCCGCCGCGGCGGCTTCCAGCGCCAGCGGCCGCAACCCGGGATGCTTGATCTTCCAACGGCCGCTCATCTGCTCGACGACGAGCTTCGAGTCGAGCCGGGCCTCGACCGCGGCACCCTGGTCGATCCCGGCGGCGGCGCGCAATCCGGCGATCAAGCCGCGGTACTCAGCGATGTTGTTCGTCGCTACGCCGATCGCCTCCGCCACCTCGGCGAGCGCCTGACCGGTCCGCGGGTCGCGGACCACCGCGCCGTAGCCGGCCGGCCCGGGATTTCCGCGGGCCGCGCCGTCCGCCTCGACGATCAACAGGTCGTAGCCCATCCACCCACCATCGCTCTCGACCCGGACCGTCAGATACCGGAGTCCGGCAACCGGATCAGGATCCGCCGGCATTCCTCGCAGCGCAGCACCGCATCCGGCGGTGCGGTCCGAAACCGCTGGAGGTCGGTGGCCCCGATCTCCAGCCGGCAACCCTCGCAACGGCGCTGGCGGATGGGTGCGGCCCCGATTCCGCCCTGCTGCGCCCGAATCCGCTCGTACAGCGTTAGCAAGTCGTCCGGGACCTGGTCGGCCAGCTCCGCTCGCTGTGCGGCCAGCTGCGCGCTCTCCGCGTCGAGATCGGCGAGCTGGGTATCGCGGCTCGCCTCGGCAGCCGCCAGTTCGGCCGCGACAGCGTCCTGCTCGGCGGTCAGCTCGGTGAGCCGCGCCGAGCCGGACTCCCGGCGCTCCATGATCTCCAGCTCGACGTCCTCGAGATCACTCTGCCGCCGCCGGAGTGTCTCGATCTCGTGCTGAAGGCTTTCCAGCTCGCGGGGCGAGCCGACCTGGCCGCGATCCATCCGCTCCCGGTCGCGCACCGCGCGAGCCCGGACCGCCTCCACATCCGCCTCGGCCTTACGCAGCTCACGGTCGATGTCGTCGAGCTCCGTCTGGCCGGCAATGAGCAGCGTACGCAGTTCGGTCAGCCGGCCGCCGGCGCGCGCGATCTGCTCGTGTTCGGGCAGCCGCCGGCGGCGGTGCTCGAGCTGGTCGAGCCGCGCATCGAGGCCCTGCACGTCAAGCAAGCGAAGCTGGTCAGTGGCGGCGGCAGTCAGCGCGTTCAGGATCCGGCTCCTCGGCTCGGCGGGACATGCGCGGTCCACGGGTCGGTCACGATCGTCGAGATGTGCGTCTTAACCGTAGTCCCCGCGGCCGCCAGTCGCCGCTCCAGCAGCCGCGCGGCGCCGGCCAGCCACGGCCATTCCGAGGCCCAGTGCGCCACTTCGACCAAGGCCGGGCGTCCGTGTTGCAGTGACTCGGACGCCGGGTGATGGCGAAGATCCGCGGTCAGGTATACGTCGGCACCGGCGGCGCGCACGTCGTCGAACTTGTCGTCGCCGGCGCCACCGGCGACTGCAATCCGGCCGACCGGCAGGTCCGGCTCACCGGCTACCCGGATCCCGGTCGCGGTCGCCGGCAGCCCGCGACGGACCCGAGCCACGAACTCGGCCAACGGTTCCGGTTCGGCCAGCTCGCAGATCCGGCCCAGCCCTAGCGCGGAACCGCCAGGTGGGGCTGGTTCGCCCGCGGTGGCCGCGGTTGCGGCCAGTGGTCGTGCCGGATCCAGGCCAAGCGCACGAGCCAGCTCGTCGGACACGCCAGGCGAGGCCACGTCGGCATTGGTGTGCGCGACATACAACGCGATCCCGCGACTCAGCAGCGAATGGACGAGCCGGCCCTTCGGCGTAGTGGCTGCGACCCCGTGCACGCCACGCAGGAACAGCGGATGGTGTGTCACGATCAGCCCGGCACCGCGCTCGATCGCCTCGGCGGCAACCGGAGCGACCGGGTCGACCGCGAATAGGACCAGATCTACGGATGCGTCCGGGTCACCGCAGACGAGTCCGACGGCGTCCCAAGGCTCTGCCCAGCGGGGCGGATAGAGCTCATCGAGGCAGCCGACGATCTCGGCGACGGTGGGCACGGTCGCAGCGTAGCCGTGAGGCAGTCGCGGAGCAGCTCGGTCAACGCGAGATCCGGATCGGGCGCGCTACGCACGATCGCATCCAGCGTGTGCGCCACAGCCTGGGTGGCGGGACCGTAGGTGTACGCCCAGCCGCCGACCGCGCCGAAGATCGGCCACTGGTACCGGCTGCGTCCGCCCTGACGTGCCAGCCGGCGCGCGGCCCGGTCGATCGCACGCTGTGGCCAACGTGCCGATGGCTCGTAACGCAGCGCCGTCTCGGCACACCGGATCACCAGGTCGGGCGCGGTCGTGCGACGGTCGCCAACGGCACCGACCAGGTCGGGCACCAACCCGGCCAGCCACGGCCGAGCGGCATCCGATACAGCGTCGTTGACCAGGCGGGCCACCGCGGCCAGGACCGGATGGGTGCAGCGGGGCGAGTCGCTCCAGCGCTCGCCGGCCAGTACCGAGGCGATCTCCATCAGGCAACCGCCGTCGGCCGGGTCAAGATGCCGCCC
>DATAFN010000244.1:0-5135 GCA_036257435.1 Actinomycetes bacterium | reverse complement strand
CCTGGACGAGACGGACGGCGCAGACCGCACCGAGGCGGTCTCGTGGGCTGCCCCTACAGGGCCGCTACCCGCACCACCGATCGACACCAAGGCGCAGGTGCTGCCCATCAGCCACCTGCACTGGCCCGACGCCGAGCGCCTGTTCCTCAGGCTACTGCACACGGTCCGGCCGGATCGCGCACTGCCAACTATGGTGGGCGATACTGGGATCGAACCAGTGACCTCTTCGGTGTGAACGAAGCGCTCTCCCGCTGAGCTAATCGCCCCCCGGGCGTGGACCAACTTTAGCGCATGGCGCGGCCCGGTCGCGCGAGCATTTGTGATCTTCGAACACCCCCGGACGCGTTAGAACGGCAACCGCGCGCCATAGACCGCCAGGTACCAGGTCGAGAACGCCGCGACCAGTGCCACGACGACAACCGTAAGCACGATGAGGCGCCGGCGTTTGGCCGGGTTCAGCGCCGCGTCCGTCGCGACCGCCACCCGATCCTTTACTCGATCAAGGAGTCGCTCCGCCCAGGCGAACTCGGTGGCCAGCAAGCCAAGCCCGATGAAGATCAACACCCAGCCCGGCAACGCCGGCAGAATCAGACCCGCGAGGCCGGCTCCGATCACCGCGGTGCCGACCATGAAAACGACCAGGCGCCAGGTCAGATCGAGGGCGCGACGCTGGCGAGCGCGCTCCCTGGCGTTCCGCAACCGGCGGAACCGGAGCCGTTCGACCGTGCTGACTTGGGGTTCGTCCGGCGTGCCGTGGTCGGGGACACGCGTCATGGATGCAGACTAACCGAGAGACAACTAGGCGGCATCTGGGGCACTCCGGACGGTAGCGACCCCCCAACTTGCCGTGACGTAAGGCGCATATCGGACCGGCGTGTTTGGAAGGGCTCTCCGAGCGGGCACTTCTTGCGACAACCGGCGATTGCCGTAGCGGCATCGCCAACGGGTTCGAGCGAGAGGCCCGGCACCGGTCATGAGCGGTCGAGCGCGCGCCACAGTCACCAGTGAGCTTCGGCTGCGCTTGCTAGTGTCCGGCGATTCATCCCTCACGATTCCGGCCGTACTGCGGTACGACACTTCGGATCCGCACGCGGTCCACGCGACGTTCTACACCGGCGAGAACGAGACCGTGGAGTGGGTCTTCGCTCGCGAGCTGCTCGCCGACGGGCTGCGTTATCCGTCCGGCTTCGGCGACGTGCGGGTCTGGCCCAGTCGCAGCCAGGGCACCGAAGTGGTCTGCGTCTCGCTGTCGTCTCCCGAGGGTCACGCATTGCTGGAGGCGCCGGCCGAAGATCTCCGGGTGTTCCTCAACCGCACGTACGTAACGGTTCCACCCGGGATCGAGCACCAGTACCTAGATCTGGACTCCGAGCTCGTCGCCCTGCTGGAAGGCGAGCTTCCGGCCTGAGCATCCGCGCGCCCGACCGTACCGTCCGGCTAGTCGGCCCGGGCCGCCACAGCACCCGCGGTCGAGGTGGTCGCGTTTGGTGTCGCCGCGACCACCTCGGCCCGGGCCTTGCCTACCGCGGTCCCGCGCTGCGCGGCGAGCAGCACCCCGGCCAGGACCAGACCACATCCCGCGAGCTGCAGCGCGGACGGCTGCTCGGCAAGCACCGCGGCCGCCAGCAGCATCGCGCCGACCGGTTGGAACAGCAGCAGCAGCGCGGTCATCGCGGCCCGCAGCCGGGGCAGCGCGTAGCTGATCAGTAGCCAGCCCAGCGCCTGGGCGACCAGTGCGAGCAGAATCAACCAGCCGTGTGCGGGCCAGCTCGGCACCGGGTTGAATCCGCCGGACACCGGTCCAAGCGCAGCGGAGACCAGGGCCGCGGCCAGCGTGAAGTCGAACAGTGCCGCCGAGCCGCGCCGGCGCTCCCCCGCCCCGGCGCGCAGCAACAGCAACGCGACCGCGTACGCGAGTGACGTGCCGAGTCCAAAGATCACCCCGAGTACCGGATCCGCCCCGTACGCATCGGACTCGAATACTCCGGTGATCAGTACCACTCCGGTCAGCACGATCGGCAGTACGGACACGAAGCGGGCACTCGGCCGCTCGCCCAGCAGCGCCCATGCCGCAGCCGTGACGAACACGACCTGCAGGTTGCCGAGCACCGTGGCGATTCCGGCGCCGACGTAGTTGATGGCGTGGTGCCACAGCACGAGATCCAGCGCGAAGAACACGCCCGCGGCCAGCGCGAACCGCCGCTCCCGCCAGGTCGGCGCGCCGGCGGTCCGCCGCTCCCGAATTGCGAAGAGGGCCAGGATGGGCAGTGCATACAGGCATCGGAATGCCGCGGCGGTCGCCGGTTCGACGTCCGCCAGCCGCACCAGAGTCGCCGACGAGGCGATCGAGGCCGCTCCGGCGACGGCAACGAGCGCCGTGCGATCGCGGGCCGCCATCCGACCTCCCTGCTTCCGGGCCGATTCATGCGTAATCTCTAGGCACTGGTCGAGTGGCGAATGCCGCAGCGACCTGCTGTGACAGGAGCAACAGTGTACTTGGGTCATGACACCGAGCAGGCGATCGCGGTCCTCGTTGATCTGATCAACACCGGGCCGGAGACCGGCAACCCGGAGCGGCTGCCCGATCTCGATGCGCTGAGCGCGTTCACCGCCCACCATCACCTCAGTGATCTCGGACCGCTGGATGAAGGTGATCTTGCGGCGGTACGGGACCTCCGGGGACGGCTCCGCAGGCTGTTCGAGACCAGCTCGGACGAGCAAGCCGTGCACGAGCTCAATGCCCTGCTCGGCGACTCGACCGCCACGCCTCGACTGACCGACCATGACGGCTACGACTGGCACATCCACTACTTCGTGCCCGGCGCCTCGATTCGCGATCACTTGGCGATCGAGGGCGGACTTGCGCTGGCCCGGGTGATCTCCGAGGGCGCCCGCGAGCGGCTGCGGGTCTGCGCAGCGCCGGACTGCGCTCGCGTGCTACTCGACGTGACCAAGAACAACTGCCGCCGGTACTGCGACAGCCGGACCTGCGGTAACCGGCTGCACGTGGCCGCGTACCGAGCCCGCCAGCGAGCGGCGATCTAGCCAGCCCGGCGGCGGCCTCACCACGCCGACCCGAGGGGTCCGACCGGATCGCCGGCCCGGCCGGTCACGGGTCCAGCTGTGCCGAGGCGCGGGCGAGGAACATGGCCCGCAGTTCAGTGGTCACCGGACCCGGCACCTCTGGATCAGCGAGCACGGCACGCCCGTCCACCGCCGATATCGCCTGGACATCCCGGGTCGTGGAGGTCAGGAGGAGCTCGGACGCCTCGGCCAGCGCGGACATCGGCACGGTCAGCTCGATCGCGCCCGACCACTCCAGCAGTAGATCTCTGGTGACCCCGGCCAGGCATCCGCTTGCCAGTGGTGGGGTCACCACCTGACCGTCGAGCACCAGGAACACGTTCGAGCCGGTGCCTTCGCACAGTTCGCCGGCGGTGTTCGAGGACAGCGCTTCGGTCGCCCCGGCCGAGCGGGCACGCGCCAGCGCGATCACGTTCTCCGCGTACGAGGTCGTCTTGAGGCCGGCCAGCGCCGAGTGCTCGTTGCGCGGCCAGGGCACGGTGACCACCGAGGTGGTTGCCGGCGACTCGGCCATCGATACCACGGCGATCACGAGAGTTGGCCCGTTCGCCCCGCGCTCCGAGCCGAGCGGCGCCACCCCGCCGGTATATGTGATGCGCAGCCGGCCGAGCTCGCCGTAACTGTTCGCCTCGAGAACGGCCGCGATGGCAGAGCGAACCGCGCCGTCCGACGGTGCCGGCAGCCCCAGGCCAAGCGCCGATCCGGCCAGCCGACGCAAGTGCCTGGTCAGCGCGAACGGCGTGCTACCGAGCACCTTGACCGTCTCGAACACGCCGTCGCCGACGGTCAGACCGTGGTCGAGCACCGAGACAACCGCATCCGCCTCGTCGACCAGCCGATCGTTGACCCAGATCCGCACCCAGCGATCCTCCTCACCCGCACCAGCGACCCGGCGCGTCGCGTGGCCTGCGCTACGTTCCGCCCGAGGCTAGCGCGATCAGCCGAGATGCCTTGAGCTCCGTTTCGGCCCATTCGCCGTCCGGGTCCGAGCCCCAGGTGATGCCGGCCCCGGTGCCGAAGTGCAGGCGGCCGCCCGCTACCCAGAACGTTCGGATGCCCACTGCGAGTTCGCCCACCTGCCGGCCGGCATCCACCCAGCCGATCGCGCCACAGTACGGCCCGCGTGGCATCGGCTCGAGCTCGGCGATGATGCGCACTGCGCTGGACTTTGGGGCGCCGGTGACCGAGCCGGGCGGGAACGTGGCCGCGAGCAGCTCCGGCCAGCCGATCCCCGGCCGCAGCCGCCCGGTCACCGTGGACACGAGGTGGATCAGGCCCGGGTGCTCCTCGATCGCGCACAGCTGCGGAACCGCGACGCCGCCGATCTCGCTGACCCGGCCCAGATCGTTGCGGACCAGATCGACGATCATCACGTTCTCGGCGTGATCCTTCGGCTGTAGATCGGCGGCAGTGCGCCCGGTGCCCTTGATCGGCCGGGACGCCACCTCGCGGCCGTTCCGGCCCAGGTACAGCTCGGGCGACGCACTGACCACGTGCAGGCCGGCCTCGGGTAGTCGCACCACCGACGCGTACGGTGCCGGATTGCCGACGGTCAGCAGCCGGGCCAGCCCGACCACGTCGCAGTGGCCCGGATCCGGCAGCGGAGCGGACATGACCCGGCACAGGTTGGCTTGGTAGACCTCGCCGCCGGCGATGTAGTCACGGATCTTGTCGACCGCGGCAACGTAGGTGCCCTCATCGATCGAGCTCAGCCACGTTCCGGGCGCCGGTCCCCGCCACGGCCAGAGTGGCCGGAGGTTGCCGATGCCTCCCGGCGGCAGGTCGCGTACGGAGTCGAACCTGGCCGCAGTGAGCTCGCCCTCGTACGTCTTGACCACCACCCAGAACCCACTGGAGTCGAGCGCAGCCGGATCACTGGTCAGGTCGAGCAACTCGGTGGCGAGCCGCCCGTTGACGTACGCGAGCGCCGGGAGGTCGGCCATGTCCGGCTCAGCCCAGCGGCCCGATAGCCGAGTCCGCCGCGGCGACCAGTTCCGGCAGCAGTGCGTCGACCGTCTCGATCTGGTCGGCGATGTAACGGTCTACCGGCA
>DATAFN010000227.1:0-7425 GCA_036257435.1 Actinomycetes bacterium | reverse complement strand
TTGAACGACCCGCCCGACGCCCTCGAACACCGGATCGACATGGTCATGTTCAAGGGCGACGTGACGCCGGCGAAGTCCTATCGGACCGGGAACGATCCCAAGAACCGGACGGCGTCCGGACTTTGGCCGTCCGACCACCTTGGCTACGTAGCGGTGCTGCGGATCGGCTAGGTCCGGGAGCCTGAGTCGACCGGGTTCGCCGTGACCCAGGCCAGAACCTCGGCGGCGTGCCGGTCGGGCGGGAACACCGGGTAGAACGCGTACTCGACCCGGCCGTCCCGGATGACCAGAGTGAGCCGCTTCAGCACTGTTTTGGTGCCGCCACCGTCGTGGGCGCGATCGACCTTGATCGAGAACGTTGGCAGGCCAAGCTCTTGGGCCAGCTCTAGCCGCTCGTCGCTCAGCAGTGGAAACGGCAGCCGGAGCCGATCGGCAGCCTCGGCCTGGTAACCGCTCGACTGGGTGGACAGCCCCATCACCGTGGCACCGAACGCCGCCAGCTCTGCGGCATGGTCGCGGAACCCGCAGGACTCCGGCGTGCAACCGCGCGCGCCAGGGATTTCGTCCCAGCCCGGCGGCGAGTCGACGCCCGGCAGGCCGGTCATCGGGTACGCGTAGACGACCAGCCGGTCGAACCCGGCCGGGACCCGGTCGATCCGCAGTGCGTCGCCTCGGGTGGCGGGCAGCGCGATCGCCGGCAGGGAAGCGCCGAGCAGGTGATCGGCCGCACCGTCGTCGGTCGGCCGCGGCAGGTTGGCAGGAAGCTGGGCCGGGTCGTGGGTCACGGCCCTATTCAACCTGCCGCGCCGGCCAGGTCGGCCAGTTCCCGGGCGAGGTTGGCGCGGGCGGCTGCCTCCCACCGTGCCCGGGCCGGCGGCGTGGCGTAGATCGCGGGCCGGTCGAGTAGGGCGCGCAGGATCCGAGCCCGGCCGGTGCGGAAGTCGGCCGGGGGTACGTGTGCGTACTCGGCCCGGATCGCCCGGGAGTAGTCGTCGTAGGCCGGTTGCGGCCTGGCCAGCACCGCCAGGTCGGCGTCGCTTAGCACCTGACCGTTGCGGTCGGCCGCCGCCGGATCGTGCGCGCGGGTGGCCAGCACCAGCCGGCTCACCTCCAGGTAGAGCTGCTTGCGGACGCCGAGCTCATCCAGCGTCTCCGCGGCCAACCGGGCGCTGCGGTCCTCGTTGTCCGCGCTGGCCGGGTCGTAGATCGCGTCATGAAACCACGCGGCGAGCCGGACCAGATCGACAAAGCTGGCGTAACCGCGCAGCTCGTCGACCCGGTCGAGCACCTCAGCCAGGTGCGCGGTGCTGTGATAGCGCCGGTGCGGCTCCGCATAGCGCGCGAGCAACTCGCGGCCGTGGCTGACGATCAGCCCAGTCGGGGCGTCGGCCATCACCCGGGCCAGCAGTGCCTCCCACCGAGCTAGCAGGAGGGGACGGTCATCGGGTGCTGGCTGCCGAGCCGGATCCGTCACGGATCGAACTCCAGCGGTGCCGGCAGCACCCCCTCCAGGGCGAGCAGTGCGCGCTTCATCTCGACCCCACCGCCGAAGCCGCCGATCGCGCCGCGGCTGGCCAGCACCCGGTGGCACGGCACCACAAGCGGGATCGGGTTGCTCGCCATCACCTCGCCGACCGCGCGGGCCGCGTCGGGCGCGCCAACCTCGGCGGCGAGCTCACCGTAGGTGGTGACCTGCCCCCAGCCCACCCGGTCGTAGAGCGACCGGAGCACGTCGGCGTTGAAGCCGGACACGACCGACCAGTCGATCGGAGTCCGGTACGTGGTCGGCGTGCCGTCGAAGTACCCGGCCAGCTCGGCGAGCAGGGCCGCTACCGGTTCGGCCGGCACGTCCGGAACGGTCACCCCGGCCGGGGGGCGCTTGCGGGGCAGCCAGACCTGGCGGAGCCCGGCTGGACCCACGGCCACGTAAACCCGACCCAGCCGGGTTTCCAGCGATCCCCAGTCGAGATCGGTCATCGACCTCCTCCTTCCGTTCGGCCAAGCTCACTCGTCCGAACTCGCGTGCTCGAGCTTGCCGAGCGCGCCGGCCGAGCTCATCCACCTGCGCGCGCCTTCGCCGGCCGTTCCGCCCGAGGCGGCAGCCGTCAGGCGGCCAGCTCGGCCGGCAGTGGCTGCGTGTGCAGCACGGTCAACGTGGTCACCGCCCGGGTGAGCACGACGTAGAGCCGCCGCAACCCGCGCGACTCCGACGCCACGATCTCGGCCGGCTCCACCACGATCACGTGGTCGAACTCGAGTCCCTTGGCCAGTGTGGCCGGTACCACCGACAGTCTTGCGGTCAGCCCGTCCGCCCCGGCGATCTCGGGCTCGAGTCCGCCAGATCGAAGCCCCTTGGCGACTGCGCCGGCCCGCGAGTCCGCGCAGATCACGCCGACCGAACCCGGCTGGTCCAGCGCCGCCCGGCAGGTCGCCACGAGCTGGGTGCCGAACTCCCTGGCCGACCCACGCCCGGTCCGCAGCTCCAGCGCGCCGGTGGCCTGCCGTACCGACGTAGCAGCGGCCAGCCCCGGGGCGACGTGGGGAAGCAGGCGGCTCGCGAATTCGATGATCTGGCGCGGCACCCGGTAGCCCGCGGTCAGCTCCTGGACCCGCCCGTCCGGCTTGCCGAGATGGTCCAGCGCGGTGTCCCAGCCTTCGGTCGCCCATGGTGTGGTGCCCTGCGCGATATCCCCGAGCACGGTGGCGGAGCTCAGCGCACACCGCCGACCGACGGCCCGGTACTGCATCGGCGACAGGTCCTGGGCCTCATCGAGGATGACGTGACCGAATCCCTTGGTCCGCTCCAGCAGGTCAATCGCCTCGTCGATGAGCACCGTGTCGGCCATCGACCAGCGCAACCCACGCGGACCGCGGCCGGGTAGGTCGGTCAGCAGTGCCCGCTGCTCGGCGCCGGTGAGCAGCCCCTCGGCCGCCTCGGCCAGCAGCGCCGGATCGGTGAGCAGCCGACCGACCAGTGTCACCGGATCCACCTTCGGCCACACGCGGTCGACGTAGGCGCGCACCTCCCGGCTGCGCGCGATCGCGTTCTCGGTGCGGTCGTCGGTGGCGGTGCCGTCGGCTTCGATCTGCGTGCAGATCGCGGCCGCGATGGAGCGCGGCAGCAGCGCTCGGGCGGCTTCGTACCGCAGCTCCCGACCGCGCAGGTTGGCCACGAGCTCGGCGATCCGGTAACCCGGCAGCCGGTAGCGCCGCGAGCCGCGGGCCAGCACCAACGCATGCTCCGGCGCCCGCAGATGCGACCACAGCGCGCGGGACAGCACTGCGGCCATTCGGGCGTCGCCCTTGATCCGAGCCGCGGTGTCGTCGTCGGTGCCGCGGATCGATACATGCCCGACTAGCTCTGCCAGCGTGACCTGGCGGACGTCGAGCTCGCCGAGTGCGGGCAGCACGTCGCCGATATAGCCGAGGAACGTCCGGTTCGGGCCGACGACCAGTACGCCGGATCGCGCCAGCCGCTCCCGGAATGCATACAGCAAGTAGGCCGCGCGGTGCAGCCCGACCGCGGTCTTGCCGGTGCCGGGCGCGCCTTGGATACACAGGGTCTGACTGAGATCGGCGCGGACCAGGTCGTCCTGGTCGGGCTGGATGGTGGCGACGATGTCGCGCATCGGGCCGACCCTGGGCCGCTCGATCTCGTCGGTGAGGATCCGGCTGCGGCCGTGCGGCGCGCTCGGATCGTCGAAGCGCTCGTCCTCGAATGCGGTCAGCTCGCCCTCGGCGAAACCGAACCGGCGCCGCCTGACCACGCCCATCGGGTCACCGGCGCTGGCCTTGTAGAACGCCCGGGAGACCGCGGCCCGCCAGTCCAGCACCAGCGGCTCCCCTGACTCGTCATGGACATGCCGCCGGCCCACGTAGTGCCGCGCCACCTCGGGTGCGGACATGTCCAGCCGCCCGAAGAACAGCGGCGTAGCCGGATCGTCGACCAGGGCCGCGGCGCGGTAGTACAGCTGCGCCTCCAGGTAGGCCGCGGAAACCGGATCGGGCGCTTGTACCTTGAGCGCGAGCACCTGCTCGCGCATCAGCCGCAGCCCGGCCCGCGACTCGCGCAGGTGCCGGCGCTCGGCTTCGAGCTCGTCAGTGGGTATGAGGGAATCGAGAGGCTGGGACGACATGGTGAACGAACGGTCGGAAGGCACGGCGAACTCCCGCACACTGGTCGGCGGTGGCAGGTGGGGTGGGGGATGAGGAGCCGGGCGAGGTTACCAGGACCGGCGCGCATCCTCCACATGATTACCGGCATCGGGCAGGATGGCGGAAGAGCCAGTTAGCTGGGAAGGCGGTCATGAGCGTCAGGGATGACCAGCTGATCTACGAGTACCTCGGCAAGGTCGCGGACGCGGCACACGGCAGGTTGCCGTCGCTTGCCCGCCAGGACCTGGTCGAGAAGGTCCGCCATGAGATCGAGGAGCGCCGCCGGCGGGCCGGCCAGGCCGACATCACGCGGGTCCTGCAGTCGATGGGGGATCCCCGCGCGCTGGTGGACCGGGCGATCCAGCTGGGCGGCAGCGAGTACGCCGGGTACCGCCCGCCGATCACGGCCGCGTCGGTGCATCAACCGGCTCCGGTGGTCCGACCAGCCGGGTCACCGACCGAACCGTCGGCCGGAGCGCCGACCGAGCGCACCGAGCCGATGCCTACGGTGTCTGCGGCGCCCGAGCAGGAGACTGCTGGCGGTTCGGTCGTGGGTGCCGCGCCGGCGGTGGCCACGGCGCTTTTCCCACCGTCCACGGATCCGTACGGCCCACCCGACCAGCCGACCGGAGTGACCCCGGTCGAGGTGCCCGCACCCGAGCGGGTGACCCAGGTCATTCGGCGGCGGATGACCCCCTACGGCCCGATGACCTGGCTACGGACCCGCCGGTCAAGCCGGCCGATTCGGCAGACCACGTCGGAGACCGGCGAGTACCCGGCGGGGGTCCGAGTGCCGACCATGGTCCAGCCAGTGGCCATGGCCAGAACGTACGGACGGGAGGCCGCCGCGCTGTTCGCGCTGACCGTCGGCGCGTTGTGGATGCCCTACCTCGGTTGGCTCGTGGGCCTGGCCCTGGTGCTGTGGTCCAAGAACTGGTCGATCCGGGATAAGGGGATCGCCGTCTCACTCATACCGGCGCTCACGCTCGGTGGCGGAATTTTCTACGTCTGGCTCACGGTGGGCCGGGAGCACTCCTCGAACGTGTCGGCCAGTGAGCGGTTCGACCAGGTGGGTGGCTACATCCTCGATGTGTTCAAGGCGTGGCCGATCATCGCCGCGCTACTCGCGGCGACTTGGCTGACGGCGCAGTTGCTGGCGCAGTGGGCCGGCGAACAACGCGCGCGTTGGCGGTGATCTCGACCAGCTCGTAGTGCTCGGGCGTGTCCAGTTCGCCGGTCGCGCACGAGATCAACCGTTCGACCCGTGGTGCGACCGGGCGGACGGTGGCCCGGATCGGCTCGCCGGCCACCCGCAGCTCCACGATCACGGGCCCATCGCGGGCCTCGCTCCGCCGTTCGGTCACGACCTCGACCGCGTCGAGCGCAACCTGCCCGGTGTGCTGGCGGATGTACCAGTCGGCGGCTTGTGCTGCTGCCGACCGGCCGGCCAGGCCGCGATAGGCGGCCAGATCGACCTCGCCCGCGAGCGTCGCGGCGGCCACCTGCTGGCCTCGGCTCGCATCGAGACCCCCGTGATAGCTGCCATCGGGGACGGTGACCAGGTTGGCGGCGAACCGATGACCGCCGAGGTGATTGGACTCCCACACCAGATCTGGATACCGGCCGGCCAGCGCCACCGCCATCGGCCGGCCGGTCTTGGCGCAGCACGGGTCGCGGGAGCCGTGACCGCAGACCAGCAGGACCCGATGGTCGACAGCGGTGCCGAAGCCGGGCCGATCGCCGGCGGCTATCGCTTCGATAACCGCCGGGCTAAGCAGATCGATCAGACCGGCCACCTCATCCGGGTCGGCGAACTCCCGGTACTGCAGCCACGGCTCGGGGTAGCTGGAAGCGCCCAGGTAGATGCCGATCGGCCAGAGTGGCGCCCGATCGGCTGGCCGGCGGATCAGCTGCGGGCGAATCTTCGCGGCCGTCGCCCGGGCGGCGACCGTGTGCACTGCGGGCGGCAGGTCGCCGGGTAGGCCGGTGGCCGGCCACGGGCCGGGGTGCTGGATGAGGAGCCAGCCACGCGCCTTGACCGGCGCCGTGGCGAAGATCGGCTCGGAGGTGGCGCGGCGGACCTCGGCGCAGAACGTGCGCAATGCCGCCCCTTCCCGGTCATTCGGCCGCCTGCGGTGCGGCGGTGCGCAGCGACCGGCCGACTTAGGCCAGCCTAGCCTCGCCTCCGCGCCACCGGCCGACCGTGGCCACGTACCCTGGACGGATGCTGGACGGCTACGTGCTCGAAACCAGGCTCGCCGACCTGCACGCGCGGTTGCGCGATCTCGGTTCGGTGCTGGTCGCGTTCTCCGGCGGCGCCGACTCGGCGTTCCTGCTGGCCGCGGCGGTCCGGGCTCTCGGGAGTGAGCGGGTGCTGGCCGCGACGGCGGTCTCGGACAGCCTGCCCGCCGTCGAGCTGACCGCGGCCACTGAGTTCGCCGCCGGCCTCGGGGTAACGCATCTCACCCCGCGCACCCACGAGATGGAGCGGGACGGCTACCGCGCCAACGCGGGCAACCGCTGCTATTTCTGCAAGGCCGAACTGCTCGATGTGCTGGCGCCACTGGCGGCTGCGCACGGTCTGGCCGCCGTCGCCACCGGCACCAACGCGGACGACGCGCGCTCGGCCTTCCGGCCTGGCATCCGGGCCGCGAGTGAGCGCGGCGCGGTGGCTCCGTTGCGCGATTCCGGCCTGACCAAGGCGCAGGTCAGAGCGGCGTCCCAGCGGTGGGGGCTGCGTACCTGGGACAAGCCGGCGGCGGCCTGCCTGTCCAGCCGGATCGCGTACGGGTTGGAGATAAGCCCGGCTCGGTTGGCCCGCGTCGAGCGCGCCGAGGCGGCGGCGCGGGAGGCGCTGTCCGAACGGGGCATCCCGGTGCGCGATCTTCGGGTCCGGGATGTCGGGGACACTGCGCAGGTCGAGGTCGATCGGGATCTGGTGGCCGTGGTGGCAGCTTGCGCACCGGTGCTGGCGGCGGTGCACTCCGCCGGCTTCGCCGAAGTGGAGATCGACCCACGCGGGTTCCGGTCCGGCTCGATGAACGAGGCGCTGACCGCGCCGACTGCAGGCGGCTAGCCCAAGGTCAACCAAGTGGGCGCCGATACGGCATGAAACGCAGTTGGGTGGCTTCGCCGCGACGGCTAGCCTAGGGGGGCACATCACCCGGTGCCGGTCGTCGGTTGCTGGGGGTTCCGAACGATTACGAGGTCCTAGGGTGCCCACCGGCCGGGTCAAGTGGTTCGACGTCGAGAAGGGCTTCGGCTTCATCG
>DATAFN010000170.1:0-4986 GCA_036257435.1 Actinomycetes bacterium | reverse complement strand
GCCATCAGCTGTGGTGATCTCGCCCTGGTCACCGCGGAGGCGATCAGCACCGCGTCACAGCCAAGCTCCATCGCCTGCGCCGCGTCCGATGCGGTGCCGATGCCGGCGTCGAGCACGACCGGAACGCCGGCCGACTCGACGATCAGCGAGATGTTGTGCGGGTTGCGGATACCCAGGCCGGAACCAATTGGAGCGCCCAGCGGCATCACCGCGGCCGCGCCAGCCTGCTCGAGCCGGCGGGCGAGCACCGGGTCGTCGTTGGTGTACGGGAGCACCACGAACCCGTCGGCGACCAGTTGGACGGTGGCCTCCAGGGTCTCGACCGGATCCGGCAGCAGCGTGTGGTCGTCGGCGATGACCTCCAGCTTCACCCAGTCCGTGCTGAGCGCCTCCCGGGCCAGCCGTGCGGTCAGCACCGCCTCACCCGCGGTGTAGCAGCCGGCCGTGTTGGGCAGCACCCGAATGTTCCGGCGGGCCAGCACGTCGAGCACCGAGCCTGTTGCGGTCGGATCGATCCGACGCATGGCCACCGTGGTCAACCGGGTCCCGGAAGCAACCAGCGCCTGCTCGAGCACCTCCAGGCTGGGGGCGCCTCCCGTGCCCAGGATCAGGCGCGAGTCGAATTCGGTGCCGGCGATCACCAGCCCCGCGTGGTCGGTCACCTGCATATCCCTTCAGCCGCCCTGCACCGCGGTCAGCACCTCGACCCGGTCGGCTTCGGCCAGCACCGTGTCCGGCCAGGCAGTACGCGGCACGACCTCGTCGTTCACCGCGACCGCGATCCCGCGCGCGGTTCCTTTCGGCGGGGCGGTGCCGTGGTTCGACGGTGGCGCCAGCTCGGCGACCACGTCGGCGACCGTGGTCCCGGCGGCGAGCTCCCGGGACTCTCCGTTGATCGAAACCCGTACCGTCATTCCATCCTCGACAGTTCGCTCGCTCCGTCGGTACTGAAGCGGCCCGGCGTAAATGGTTCGGCCAGCTCGGGAACTGTCCCGGTGATTAGGAAGTCGGTGAGGACGTCAGCGGTGACCGGTGCCAGCAGGATGCCATTGCGGTAGTGGCCGGTGGCCAGCGCCAGCCCGTCCAGCGCGGTCGGGCCGAGCAGCGGTGCGTTGTCCGGCGAGCCGGGTCGCAGCCCGGCCGTGGTCTCGACCAGCTCCAGCTCGTCGATGACCGGGAACACCTCGCGGGCCGCACGCAGCAGTTCGTAAACTCCGCCGGCGGTCACGGTCGAGTCGGCACGCTCTTCCACAGTTGCGCCGACCACCAGCTCTCCGTCGGTTCTGGGCACCAGGTAGACGCCGGTCCCGCGGGCCAGGCCGCGCAGCGTCCGGGACAGCACGTCGCGGTAGCCGCCGGACATCCGCAGCCGCAGGATCTGACCCTTGACCGGCCGGATCGGCGGGATCACCGCCGCCGGCAGGCCGGGCACCGCCACCGAGGCGTAGCCGGCCGCCACGACGACCGCTCCCGCGCGCAGCGCGGCACCGCCGGTCAGCCGAACCCCGACCGCCCGATCGTCCTCGACCAGCAGCTCGGCGCGATCGCGCACCAGCTTCACGGTGGAGCGGTGGACCGCGGCGAGCAGCGCGGCCACCAGCCGCCGGTTGTCGATCTGATGATCGCCCGGCACCAGCAGCCCACCGGCCACGGTCGGCGCGAGCAGCGGTTCGAGCTCCCGGCAGGCGCGCGCGGTCAAGCGCTCGACCGGGAGGCCGAGCTCGCGCTGGAACGCGTACAGCTGGTCGAGCACCGCGGCGTCGTCGGCATCCACCGCCACCGCGAGCGTGCCGCACTCCCGGTAGCCGGGATCGGCGCCGGAGTCGGCGGCTAGCTCGGCGACGAACGACGGGTAGCGCTGCGCCGCGGCCAGCGACAACCGGAGCAACGGCTCCTCGGTATAACCGACCTCGGTGACCGGAGCGAGCATGCCGGCCGCCACCGAGGACGCACCGGTGCCGGGCGCGGGATCGGCCACGGCGACGGCCAGCCCAGCTCGCGCGGCCCGCCAGGCCAGCGCGAGCCCGATGACGCCACCGCCGATCACGATGGCGTCTTGCCGATCAACCGCGCCGCTCACCAGCCGAGGGTACGACGGGCCGGCGGCGCCCGGTCCACCGGTCCCGCCCGGCCCGGCCACCGGTCCCGCCGGCCCGGCCACCGGTGACGCGCTGGCAAGCTATCCGACTGTGCGCAGCATCGCGGTGGCCGGCGCCGGGTTGGCCGGTCTGCAGACGGTGACCGCGCTGCGGGCCGGCGGGTTCACCGGGTCGATCACCATGGTCGGCGCCGAGCCGCACCAGCCGTACGATCGGCCGCCACTGTCCAAGGCCGTGCTGCTCGGCGACGCCGATGACACCACGCTCCCCGCGGACTGGGCCGCGCTGGATGTCGAGTTGCGTCTGGACTGCCGGGCGACCGCGCTCCAGGCCGGCGCGCTCGGTGGCGGTGTGCTGGCGACCGACCTCGGGGACCTGCCGTTCGACGGGCTGGTGCTGGCCTGCGGATCGCTGCCGGTTGTGCTACCCGGTACCGATCATTTCGCGCACGTCCGGACATTACGCACGATCGACGACTCGCGGCGGCTGCGGGACGCGCTACGCCCGGGCACCAACGTCATCATTGTCGGGGCGGGCTGGATCGGCGCCGAGGTGGCGACCGCGGCCGCCCGGGCCGGCTGCGCCGTGCACGTGATCGAGGCGCTGCCGGCCCCGCTGGCCGCCGCGCTGCCGATCGAGATCGGCGCGCACACCGCCGGCTGGTACGCGCAGGCCGGCATCGAGCTCACCACTGACGCCCGGGTACGGGCGGTGGACCGCGAGGCCGTCCTGCTCTCCGACGGCCGCACCCTGGACGCCGACCTGATCCTGGTCGCGATCGGCGTCCGGCCGGCCACCGACTGGCTGGCCGGCACCGGGATCGCCAGGAACGGCGCGGGTGCCGTGGTCACCGATGCCCACCTGCGCACCGCGCTCTCCTCGGTGTACGCGGTGGGAGACTGCGCAGCCTGGCCCTCCCGGCGATACGGCCAGCGGTTGCACGTCGAGCATTGGGACCTGGCGCTGCGGGCACCGAGCGTGGCGGCGATGAATCTGCTCGGGGGCGAGCAGACCTACGATCCGGTGCCGTACTTCTGGTCGGAGCAGTTCGGCCGCATGGTGCAGTACGCCGGGCACTGGCCGGCCGGTACCCGGGTGGTCTGGCGCGGTGATCCGGACCGTACCGACGGCTGGACGGTCTGCTGGCTCAGCGGTGATCGGCTGGTCGCGGTGCTGGCGGTGGATCGTCCGCGGGACCTGGTCCAGGGCCGCCGGGTGATGACGGCCGAGCTTCCGGTGGACGCCGACAAGCTGGCCGATCCGGTAGTAGCGATCAAGGACGCGGCCTCCTGACGAACTCCGAGTCTCGTGGCACAGTGATTTTCGTGAGAACGATCGCCGACGAGATCGAAGAACTTGTCGACACCTGGCTCTACCTTCCTGACGTCGCCCAGCAGCTCGGCATCGACGCCGCCCGCGCCCGCCAGCTGATCCGCGACCACCACCTCGCCGCCGTTCGGCGTGGGGAGAACAACGCCCTGGCCGTGCCGGCCGACTGCATCATGGACGGCAAGGTGGTCAAGGGGTTGCCCGGGACCTTGACCGTGCTCTCCGATGCCGGATACCGGGACGAGGAGTCATTGCGCTGGCTGCACACGCCGGATGACTCGCTGCCCGGCACACCGATTGCCGCATTACGCGACAACCGCGGCACCGAGGTGAAGCGGCGCGCGCAAGCCCTGGGCTTCTAACCCGGTCCAGCCAACCGGCCGGTCCGCCGCCGGCCGGGATACCGTCACGTCTCGTGCGAACCGATCCTGCTCGGCTGCGGACCCGGCTGGCCGCGGCCCGGCTGTACCTGTGCACCGATGCCCGCGAGGGTAGCGGTGACCTGCCGGAGTTCCTCGATGCCGCGCTGGCCGGCGGAGTGGACATCGTGCAACTGCGGCAAAAGGGCATCGAAGCCGGCGCCGAGCTCGGCTACCTCGAGGTGTTCGCCCAGGCCTGCGCGAAGCACGGCCGGCTACTCGCGGTCAACGATCGGGCCGACGTCGCGCTCGCCGCGGGCGCGGACGTGCTGCACCTGGGGCAGGGCGATCTGCCGGTGCGGCACGCTCGAGCGGTGATCGGCGCCGGGCCGCTGATCGGACGCTCCACGCACGCCGACGCGGAGGTCGACTCGGCCACCGCCGAGCCGGGGGTCGACTACTTCTGCGTCGGTCCGGTCTGGCCGACACCAACCAAGCCGGGCCGGCCGGCTCCGGGGCTTGCATTGCTCAGGCATGCCGTAGCGACCGGCGCGGACCGCCCCTGGTTCGCGATCGGCGGCATCGACCTGGCCAACCTCGACGATGTGCTCGTCGCCGGCGCGCGCCGGGTCGTGGTGGTGCGCGCAATCACCGAGGCCAAAGACCCGTTCGGCGCCGCGGCCGAGTTCGCCCGCCGGCTCGCTACGGTAGGGCCATGAGCGGCTTGGCGGCGTTGCTGGTGGGCCGGCGTGAGCCAGGCGTGTACCGCTGGGATTCGCATCTGCCGGCCATCGATGTCGAGCACGCCGTGGCACATGCCGGCTGGCGGGCGTTCGTGCTTGACGCGCGTGCAGTGACCGACATTCAGGGGCTGCATTCGGCGATCGCCGCGGCGTGCGAGTTTCCCAGCCGGTACGGCCAGAGCTGGGATGCGCTGGCCGATTGCCTGTGTGACCTGTCGTGGGCCCCGGCGCGCGGCTGGGTACTGCTGTACGACGGCTGGGGGATGCTGGCCAGAACCGACCCGCCGGCCTGGCACGAGGTGCAAGCGGTGCTGGTCCGCACCTGCGACCGCTGGCGGGCTGCCGGGGTGCCGTTCGCGGTGCTGCTGCGCGGCCCCGGCCCGAGCGAGGCGATCCCCCAGCTGCGCTAAACCGCGGTAGTCCCAAGCTGAATGTGGGCCAGCCCGCTCAGCGGCA
>DATAFN010000163.1:0-2802 GCA_036257435.1 Actinomycetes bacterium | reverse complement strand
CCGCGCGACCTGGCTGCTGCCGGGGTCCGCCCGGTGGCCAGCCGGGACGACCTCGAGGCCGGCCGGGCCGCCTGCCGGACCGTCACTGTCGCGGCCGACGTGATGGGGTACGTCGTGGACATCTGCCGGGCGACCCGGCAGTCACCCGCGGTCCAGCTCGGAGTCTCGCCGCGGGGAGCGACCGCGCTGCTGGCCACCGCCCGGGCCTGGGCCTGGCTGTCCGGCCGGGACTACGTCGCGCCCGACGACATCAAGGCGCTGGCCAGCCCAACGCTGCGGCACCGGATCGAGCTGCGGCCGGAGGCAGAGCTCGAGGGCAGCACCGCGGACGGCGTGCTGGACGGCCTGCTGAACTCGGTTGCGGTGCCGCGCTAGGGATGGCGCTGACCGGACGGCTGGGGGTGCTCGCGCTTGCGTGCGCGGCACTGGTCGGGCTCGCTGCGCCGTCCTGGACCGGAATCCTCGCGGTACAGGCCGGGCTGCTCGGGCTCGTCGCCGTCGACCTGCTGCTGGCCGGCAGCGTACGGGCGTTGCAGCTGACCCGATCCGGAGCCGAGTCGGTCCGGCTCGGCGAGCCGGCCGAGGTGTCGCTGGCGGTGACCAACACCGGTCGACGAGCGGTCCGCGGGCAGCTGCGGGACGCGTGGCCGCCCAGCGCGGGCGCGCTCAATAGCCGGCACCGGATCACTGTTCCGGCCGGCACCCGCCGGACCGTGACCACCGTGCTGCGACCCAGCCGCCGGGGTGACCGCCAGGCGGACCGGGTAACCGTGCGCGCGCTCGGGCCGCTCGGCCTGGCCGGCCGGCAGGGCTCACATCCGGTGCCGTGGACGGTCCGGGTGTTACCGCCGTTCCACAGCCGGCGGCACCTGCCGTCCCGGCTGGCCCGACTGCGCGAGCTTGACGGCCGGACGTTGATCATGGTGCGCGGGCAGGGCAGCGAGTTCGATTCGTTGCGCGACTACGTGCTCGGCGACGACGTGCGCTCGATCGACTGGCGGGCCACCGCACGCCGGCAGAACGTGGTGGTACGTACCTGGCGACCGGAGCGCGACCGGCACATCCTCGTGGTGCTCGACACCGGGCGAACCTCGGCCGGCCGGGTCGGCGATGCGCCGCGGCTGGACGCCGCGCTGGACGCGGCTCTGTTGCTGGCCGCGCTCGCCACCCGGGCCGGCGATCGGGTGGACCTGCTCGCCTACGACCGTGCGGTGCGGGCCTCGGTCCAGGGCGCCGGTGCGGCGGAGGTACTGCCGGCGTTCGTCAACGCGATGGCGCCGCTCGAACCGGCGCTGCTCGAGGTGGATTGGCGCGGCCTGGCCGCCCAGATCCAGCGCCGGGCCCGGCACCGCTCACTGGTAGTGCTGCTGACCGGGCTGGATGCCAGCGCGGTCGAAAGCGGGCTCAGCCAGGTGTTGCCCGTGCTAGTACACCGGCACCAGGTGGTCGTCGCGTCGGTCGCGGACCCGCGGATCGAGGAGATGGCGGCCGGGCGCGGGGCCGCGGAGCAGGTATACGAGGCGGCGGCCGCCGAGCGGACCCGGCTGGAGCGGCGTCGCACCACCGCGGAGCTGGCAAGGCGTTCGGTCGAGGTAGTGGACGCCTCGCCGGACGAGCTACCGCCCGCGCTTGCCGACCGTTATCTGCAGCTCAAGGCCGCGGGTCGGCTCTGAGGCCCGGGTACTAGACAGGGCTGGGCTTAGCTTGCGCTCGACCTAGCCGGCGCTGGGCCCAGCCGGTCCTAGCCGGCGCTGGGCAGCACATCCCCGGCCAGGTACCGATCCACATCTCCGGTCTCGCCGGCCAGTGCCGCCTTCCGGCCGAGCACGAACACGTACCAGACGAAGCCGAGCTCGGCGAGCACGCCAATGCCGACCCGGGCCCAGGTCGGCAGCCCAGACGGGGTGACGAACGCCTCGATCACGCCGGTCAGCAGCAGCACGCAAGCCAGCCCGAGCAGCAGCCCGATTGCCGCGCGGCCCTCGACCGCGAGCGTCTCGGCCCGCCGACGCCGGCCGGCGTCGATAGCGGTCCAGCCGAGCCGTAGCCCGGCGCCCGCGGCCACGAACACCGCCGTCAGCTCGAGCAGGCCGTGCGGCGTGATGAGCCCGAAGAACACATCGAGCCGGCCGGCCGCCGCCATCAGCCCACCGCCGACCGCGACGTTCATGGCGTTCGACCACAGGATCCAGAACACCGGAAGGATGGCGATCCCGAGAATCAGGCAGCCGGCCGCCGCCCAGGCGTTGTTGATCCAGACGTGAGCCGCGAACGAGGAGGCCGGCCCGGACGAGTAGTAGTTCTCGAACGCGCCGCCGGGCCGAGTCATCGCGGCGATTTCCTCGGAGGTGCCGATGCTGGTCTGGACCTCGGGATGGGTGGCGACCCAGAACCCGACGACTACGGCCACCAGCACGGTCAGTAGGGCCGTCGGGACCCACCAGGGGGCGGCCCGGTAGGCAGCGGCCGGGAAGCGGTGGGTGAAGAACTTCAGTACCTCCTGCCAGGCGGGCGCGTGGGTGCCGACCACGGCGGAGCGGGCCCGGGCCGCGAGCGACGAGAGCCGGGCGATCAGGATTGGATCCGGGGCCTCGGACCGGATCAGCGACAGGTCGGTGGACAGCCGCTGGTAACGCGCGACCAGCTCGTCGGCCTCCGCACTGGACAGCGATCGGACCCGGTGCAGCAGCTCGTCGAGGCGATCCCACTCCGGGCGGCGGGCGGCGATCAGCGCGTCGATGTCCACCGTGCTGCGTCTCCCTGATCAACCCGATTCGGCAGGTGTGGCCGGATACCGGCAGA
>DATAFN010000017.1:0-3048 GCA_036257435.1 Actinomycetes bacterium | reverse complement strand
CGCCGCCGGCGGTACGACCTTGCTCGTGTCCAGCCACGTGATGGACGAGGCCGAACGCTGCCAGCGGCTGCAGCTGATGCGCGACGGCCGGCTGCTCGCCGACGGGACCCCGGCCGAGCTGCTGCAGCGGACCGGGACGGTCGACATCGGCTCCGCGTTCCTGCAGCTCATCGACCGTGCGCAGCAGGAGGTGCCGCAATGAACTCCGTCGCGATGCTTGCCACCGCCGGGCGGGTGCTGAGCCAGCTGCGCCATGATCACCGCACGCTGGCGATGCTGCTGCTGGTGCCGTGTCTGCTGCTCGGCCTGCTGCGCTGGGTGTTCGCGAACCAGGTGCAGACGTTCAACGCGATCGGCCCGCTACTGCTGGTGCTGTTCCCGTTCATCACCATGTTCATCGTCACCTCGATCGCGACCCTGCGCGAGCGCACGCAGGGCACGCTCGAGCGGCTGCTCACGATGCCGATCGGCAAGTTCGACTTCCTGGCCGGATACGCGATCGGGTTCGGCCTGGTCGCGATCTTGCAGGCGAGTCTGGCGTCCTGGGTCGCGATCGGGCTGCTGGATATGCAGGTGCAAGGCGAGATGTGGCTGGTGGTGGCGGTCGCGGTTGCGGATGCCTTGCTCGGCATGGCGCTCGGCCTGCTGGTCAGCGCGTTCGCCCGGACCGAGTTCCAGGCCGTGCAGTTCCTACCGGCCATCGTGTTCCCCCAGTTGCTGTTGTGCGGCCTGATCATCCCGCGGGAGAGCCTGGACCGGCCGCTCGAGCTGGTCTCCAACGTGCTGCCGCTGTCCTACGCGGTGGACGCGATCCGGCACGTCACCACCAGCTCCGAGATCACCGGCACGTTCGTGTCGGATCTCGCCATCGTGGTGGGCTGCATCGTGCTCGCGCTGGTGCTCGGTGCCGCCACGCTGCGTCGGCGCACGGCCTGACGCCGCATGCGCCGCCCGGGTATGGTCCGGCCGGACGGCGTTGCCGGTGTGGTGATTGCGTAGCCTGGATTCACGCAGGTTGACGCCGATCTGCGGATTCGAGGAGGTTGCGCCCGTGCTTGGCCGTGCCCTGCTGTCCCTTTCGCATTCGGAGCGAGTGCGCCATCTGGTGGAGACGGCACCGATCTCCCGCAACGTGGTGGCCCGATTTGTCGCCGGTAAAGGGACCGATGACGCAGTGCGGGCCAGCCAGGCACTCATCCACAGCGACTTCAAGGTGACCGTCGACCATCTCGGCGAGGACACCGTCGAGCGGACGCAAGCGGAGGCGGTCCGGGACGCCTATCTCGATTTGCTGGCGCGGCTGTCCGACGCCGGATTGACCGGCTCGGCCGAGATCTCGGTGAAGCTGTCCGCGATCGGGCAAGCGCTGCCCGGCGACGGCGAGAAGATCGCGCTGGAGTATGCGCAGGCAATCTGCTCGGCGGCGACCACCGCCGGCACCACGGTGACGCTGGACATGGAGGATCACACCACCACCGACTCGACGCTGAGCATATTGTCGGAGCTGCGCAAGGACTTCCCGTCCACCGGGGCCGTGCTCCAGTCGTACCTGTACCGAACCGAGGCGGACTGCCGCGATCTGGCCACCGCGGGATCGCGGGTTCGGCTGTGCAAGGGCGCCTACAACGAGCCGGAATCGGTCGCCTACCAGGACGCGGCCGCGGTCGACCGGTCCTACGTGCGCTGCCTGAAGGTCCTCATGACCGGCCCTGGCTATCCGATGGTGGCCACCCACGACCCGCGACTGATCGAGATCACCGGTGTGCTGGCCGCGCAGAACCGGCGCGAGCAGGGCAGCTACGAGTACCAGATGCTGTACGGCGTTCGCCCGGACGAGCAGCGCCGGCTTGCCCGCGCCGGCGAGCGGGTGCGGGTATACGTGCCGTACGGCGAACAGTGGTACGGCTACTTGATGCGCCGGCTGGCCGAGCGGCCGGCGAACGTGACGTTCTTCCTGCGGGCGCTGTTGACCAAGGGGTGAGGCGGGCTCATGACTCAGCGGGTAGCCGTACTGGGCGCCGGCAAGATGGGCGAGGCACTGCTCTCGGGCATGTTGCGGGCCGGCAAGCCGCCCGGCGACCTGGTGCTGACCGCACGCCGTACGGACCGGGCCGAGCTGCTGCAGCAGCGGTACGGGGTCGAGGCGGTCGGCAACGTCGAGGCGGCGAAGGGAGCCGACACGCTGATCCTCACGGTGAAACCGCAGGACATGGCCGCCTTGCTCGAAGAGCTCGGCTCCTGGATCCCGGCCGACCGACTGGTGATCTCGGTTGCCGCGGGCATCCCCACCGCGTTTATCGAGAGCCGGCTGGCCGACGGTGTCCCGGTGGTGCGGGTCATGTCCAACACGCCGGTACTCGTCGACGAGGCGATGAGCGCGATCTCTGCCGGTGCGCACGCGGCCGAGGTGCACCTGCGCCGCACCGAGGAGCTGCTGGCGCCGGTCGGGAAGGTGCTGCGGGTGCCCGAGTCGCAGCAGGACGCGGTGACCGCGCTGTCCGGATCGGGTCCGGCGTACTTCTTCTACCTGGTCGAGGCGATGACCGACGCCGGCATCCTGCTCGGGCTGCCGCGAGCGGTGGCGCACGATCTGATCGTCCAGTCGGCGATCGGCGCCGCGGTGATGCTGCGCGACTCCGGCGAGCACCCGGTCAAGCTGCGGGAGGCGGTCACCTCGCCCGGCGGCACCACGATCAACGCGATCCGCGAGTTGGAGAACCACCGGGTCCGGGCCGCGTTCCTCGCGGCCATCGAGGCGGCTCGCGACCGCGCCAAGGAGCTAGGCCGCGTGGGCTGAACCGCGCACCGTACCGGCCCGGGTGGCCAGGCTGGTCAAACCCGATACCGCGCCATAGCCTGCCCGGACATGGTGGCCGCCTTGTACCCGAACGCATTGTCTGCGTTCACCCTCGGCCAGCTCCGACTGCGCAACCGGATCGTTTCCACGGCACACCAGACCACGCTCGTGCACGATCATCTGCCCACCGACGACCTGGTCGCCTATCACGCCGCGCGGGCCGAGGGCGGGATCGGCGCGATCTTCCTCGA
>DATAFN010000119.1:0-17538 GCA_036257435.1 Actinomycetes bacterium | reverse complement strand
GTGGCGGCCGAGGCGGACACCGACGTCGGCATCGGGTCGGTGACCGTGGCCGTGGACAACCTGCACCGGGACGGCGGGCACATCTCCAACGAGCCGGCCGGCGCAGGAGTGAAAGACGGATTGATCGAGCTCCACGTCAAGCAAGGCGTCGGCGAGATCCTGTTCACCGAGGGAGCGGACTGTGAACCGTCATCCGGCTGACCTGATAGCCCTCATCGCCGGCCTGATCTTCGTACTGATCGGTTCCGCCTACCTGATGAGCGGCAACCTCGACTTCGGTACCGGCGGAACCCAGTGGCTGCTGCCGCTGGCGTTGATCGGGCTGGGCATCGCCGGGCTGGCCGGTTCGATCGCCGGCGCACGGCGCAGCCGCGACGGGAACGGCGAGCCGGTCGCCGACGCCGCGCCAGGCACCGAGCCGCAGGAGTCCGGGGACCGTGAGGTGCCTTAGCAAACCGTGATCAGGGGCCGGCGATCCCGGAATCCGGGACCTCGGGCCCCTGATCATGCATCACGCTGATGCCCGCGACTACTCCCACTCGATCGTGGCGGGCGGCTTGCTGGTCACGTCGAGCACCACCCGGTTGACCTCGCGGACCTCGTTGGTGATTCGAGTTGAGATCCGCTCGAGCACGTCGTACGGCAGCCGTGACCAGTCCGCGGTCATCGCGTCCTCGCTCGACACCGGGCGCAGCACCACCGGATGGCCGTAGGTCCGCTCGTCGCCCTGGACGCCCACCGACCGGACATCGGCTAGCAGCACCACCGGGCATTGCCAGATCGAGCGGTCCAGACCGGCCGCGGACAGCTCGGTCCGCGCGATCGCATCCGCCGCGCGCAGCGTGGCGAGCCGGTCCGCGGTGACCTCGCCGATCACCCGGATCGCCAGTCCGGGACCCGGGAACGGCTGCCGCCAGACGATCTCGGCCGGGAGCCCGAGCCGCTCGCCGAGCGCTCGCACCTCGTCCTTGAACAGCCGCCGCAATGGTTCGACCAGCTCGAACTGCAGGTCGTCCGGAAGTCCCCCGACGTTGTGGTGGGACTTGATGTTCGCGGTACCGGTTCCGCCACCGGACTCCACCACGTCCGGATACAGCGTGCCCTGGACCAGGTAGTCCACCGTCTCGCCGTGCTCGCCGGCCGCGGCCACCACCTCCCGGGCCGCCTGCTCGAAGGCCCGGATGAACTCCCGACCGATGATCTTGCGCTTCTGCTCCGGTTCGGTGACCCCGGCGAGTGCGGTGAGGAACCGGTCGGCCGCATCGACCACGTGCAACCGCACCCCGGTGGCCGCCACGAAGTCGGTGGCCACCTGCTCGGCCTCCCCGGCCCGCAGCAGCCCGTGATCGACGAACACGCAGGTGAGCTGGTCGCCCACCGCGCGCTGCACCAAGGCCGCGGCGACCGCGGAGTCGACCCCACCGGACAGCCCGCAGATCGCGCGCTTGCCGCCGAGCCGCGCCCGCACCGCCGCGACCGACTCGTCGAGAATCTCGGCCACCGTCCAGCTCGGCTCACACCGGGCGATCTCGTACAGGAACCGTTGGAGCGTTTGCTGGCCGTACGCGGTGTGCACGACCTCGGGGTGGTACTGCACGCCGGCCAGCCGCTGCGCCGGTAGCTCGAACGCGGCCACCGGCGTGCCCGCGGTGCCGGCTAGAACGGTGAAACCGGGCGGCGCGGCCACCACCGAGTCCCCGTGTGACATCCATACCCGCTGCTCGGGCGGTTGATCGGCGAGCAGGACGCCGGGCCGGTCGACCCGTAGCTCGGTGCGGCCGAACTCCGACCGGCCGGTCCTGGCCACCTCGCCACCGAGCGCCCCGGCCATGGCCTGGAAGCCGTAGCAGATCCCGAACACCGGCACGCCGGCTCGGAACAGCGCTGGGTCGACGCGGGGCGCGCCCGGCTGGTAGACGCTCGCCGGGCCACCGGAGAGGATGATCGCGGCCGGATCGCGGGCCAGCAGCTCGGCCACCGGCGCCGTGTGCGGCACGATCTCGCTGTACACCCGCGCCTCTCGCACCCGGCGAGCGATCAGCTGCGCATACTGGGCGCCGAAGTCGACGACCAGTACCGGGCGCGGGTTGCTCATGCCCGGAAGCGTAGCGACCGTCCTCGACCGAGAGAGTTGCTGCCGGCAAGAGGGGCTACCGGCGGGCCACAGGCGGAGCTACAGGCCGGCCGCAGCCGTCACCGCCCTTCCGGTCAGCACCCTGGCCAGGTGTTCGCGGTAGTCGGCCTGGGCGGACACGTCGCTGGTGGGCGAGGCGCCGTCGGCGGCCGACGCCGCAGCAGCGGTGATGGCCTCCTTGGTCCCCTCCGCGCCGGCCAGCGCCTGTTCCACCGCGCTGGCCCGGATCGGGGTCGGTGCCATGTTGGCCAATGCGACCCGGGCCTCGGCGATCGAGCCGTTGGACCGCCGCACCGCCGCGGCCACGCCTACCACCGACCAGGCCTGGGCGACCCGGTTGAACTTCTCGTAGTGCACGCCCCACCCGCCCAGCTTCGGCACCCTGACCTCGGCGAGCACCTCGTCCGGGGCGAGCACGGTCTGCAGGTAGTCCACGAAGAACTCACTCGCCGGGATCGTCCGAGTCCCACGTGGCCCGGCGGCGACCAGTTCCGCGTCCAGCGCGACCGCGACCGCCGGCAGGTCGGCGGCCGGGTCGGCGTGCGCCAGCGAACCGCCAAGGGTGCCCCGATGCCGAACCGCCGGATCGCCGACGGTGGCCGCGGCCGCCGCCAGCAGGGCGGCGTGCTGACGGATCAGCGGGTCGGACATGACCGTGGTGTGGGTCGTCATCGCCCCGATGACCAGAGCGTCGCCGTCGTCCCTTACCCCCCGCAGGGCGGCGATTCCGCCCAGATCGACCAGCGCACTGGGAGCCACCAACCGCAGCCGCAGGAGCGGCAGCAGGCTCTGCCCACCGGCGATCACTTTCGCCTCGTCGCCGAGCCGGCCGAGCGCGGCCACGGCCTCGTCGACCGAGCCGGGCCTCTCGTAGCTGAACGCCGCCGGGATCATCGGGCACCTCCAGCCTGGATCGCCCGCCAGACCCGCTCCGGCGAGCACGGCATTCGGATGTCGTCCACGCCAAGATGGCGTAGCGCGTCCACGATCGCGTTTACCACCGCCGGGGTAGCCGCGATGGTTCCGGTCTCCCCCACCCCCTTTACCCCAAGCGGGTTGCTGGTGGCCGGCGTCTCGGTGCGGTCGGTGACGAAGTGCGGAAGGTCCGGCGCGGCCGGCACCAGGTAGTCCACCATGGTGCCCGTGGTCAGGTTGCCGTCCGAGTCGTAGACCGCCTCCTCGTAGAGTGCCTGAGCGATACCCTGCGCTACCCCGCCGTGGATCTGACCCTCCACGATCAGCGGGTTCACCACCGATCCGATGTCGTCGACACAGACGTACGAGCGGATCCGGACCGCGCCGGTCTCGGTGTCCACCTCGGCCGCGCACAGGTGGGTCCCGTGCGGGAACGAGAACGTCTGCGGGTCGATCGTCGAGTCGGCGTGCAGGGTCGGCTCCATCCCGTCCGGCAGGTTGTGCGCGGTGAACGCCTCGAACGCCACCTCCTGCACGGTCTTCTGGGTACCTGGGCTGCCCTTGACCCGGAACGCGCCGCCTTCGAAGTCGAGGTCGCCGGGATCGATCTCCATCAGATGCGCGGCGATCACCTGGGCCTTGGTGACCACCCGCTCGGCCGCCTCGTGCACCGCCATCCCACCGACGACCAGCGAGCGCGAGCCGTACGTGTCCATCCCGTACGGCGCCCGTGCGGTGTCGCCGTGGATGACCTCGATGTCCTCGAACGGAACTCCCAGCGCGTCGGCGGCGATCTGGCTCCATGCGGTGACATGGCCCTGGCCGTGCGGTGAGGTGCCGGTGACCACCTCGACCTTGCCGGTCGGCAGCACCCGCACCGAGGCGTGCTCCCAACCGCCGGCCACGTACTTCAGGGAGGCCAGGATTCGGGACGGCGCCAGCCCGCACATCTCGGTATAGGTGGAGATGCCGATGCCCAGCTGGACCGGGTCGTTGCGCTCGCGCCGCTCGGCCTGCTCGGCGCGCAGCGCGTCGTAGCCGAACAGCTCCATCGCCCGGTCGGTTGCGGCCTCGTAATTACCGCTGTCGTAGGTCAGCCCGGCGATCGAGTCGAACGGGAACTCGTGGTGCTGGATCCAGTTCCGCCGGCGTAGCTCCATCGGCTCGATGCCGAGCTCGGCGGCCAGGTCGTCCACGATCCGCTCGATCGCGTAGGTGGCCTCCGGCCGGCCCGCGCCCCGGTAGGCGTCGGTCGGCGTCGTGTTCGTGAACACGCCGGTGCACCGGAACGAGTACGCATCCATCTTGTAGATGCCGTTGTACATGAACGCGCCCAACAGCGGGATGCCCGGAGTGACGATCATCAGGTACGCGCCCATGTCGGCGAGCAGGTCCACCTTGAGCCCGAGGATCTTGCCGTCCCGGGTCGCGGCAATCTCGATGTCCTGCACCTGCGCCCGGCCGTGGTGGGTGGCCTGGAAGTTCTCGCTGCGCGACTCGGTCCACTTGACCGGCCGGCCGACCTCGCGGGCGACCACCGCGGCGATCACTTCCTCCGGGTAGAGCTGCAGCTTGGAGCCGAAGCCGCCGCCCACATCGGGAGCGATGACTCGGATCTTGTTCTCCGGGATGCCGGTCACCAGCGCCATCAGCACGCGCACGATGTGCGGGATCTGGGTGGCCGACCACAGGGTCAGCTCGCCGGTGCCGGCAGCGGACGCGGCCACCACCGAGCGCGGCTCTATCGCGTTCGGGATCAGGCGCTGCTGGATGTAGCGGCGGGCCACCACCACATCGGCCTTGGCCTTGGCGGCTTCGTAGTCGCCGGACTCCAGCGGCCACACGTAGCACTTGTTCGTGCCCGACTCCGAGTGCACCAGCGGTGCGCCCTCGGCCAGCGCGGCCTCGATATCCACCACCGCCGGCAGCGGGTCGTAGTCCACCTCGATTGCCTCGACTGCGTCCGCGGCCTGGTAGCGGCTCTCCGCCAGCACGACCGCGACCGCATCACCGACGTAGCGCACCTCGTCGACCGCAAGTGGCGGGTGCGGCGGCATCACGATGTCGTCGGTGACCGGCCACACGCATGGCAAGCTGCCGAGCTTGTCGGCCAGGTCGCGACCGCTGAACGCCGCTACCACCCCGGGGCTGGACAGCGCCGGCCCGACGTCTACCCGGGTGATCCGGGCATGCGCGATCGGGCTGCGCAAGATGCCTAGGTAGAGCATGCCCGGCAGGGTGATGTTGTCGGTCCACGTAGTGGCGCCGGTGACCAGGTGCTCGTCCTCCTTGCGCAGCTTGGCTGCGCCGACGACGCGATCCGGACGTGCCATCGTGTCGGTCATCTACCCCACCTCCGTCCCGGCCTGCTCGCGCAACGAGGCGCCGGCGCTGCGGACCGCGGTGACGATGTTCTGGTAACCGGTACAGCGGCACAGGTTGCCCTCCAACCCGTCCCTGATCTCCGCGTCGGTCGGATCGGGATTGCGGGACAGCAGGTCGACCGAGGCCAACACCATGCCCGGTGTGCAATAGCCGCACTGCAGCGCGTGGCACTCGTGGAACGCCTTCTGGACCGGGTGCCAGCTGCCGTCGAGCGCGAGTCCCTGGATCGTGGTCACCGAGCCGCCGTCGGCCTGGACCGCAAGCATTGTGCAGGACTTCACGCTGGTGCCGTCGAGCAGGACCGTACAGGCCCCGCAGTTGGAGGTATCGCAGCCGACCGGAGTGCCGGTCCGGCCGAGCTGGTCTCGCAGGTAGTGCACGAGCAGGAGACGGGGTTCGACGTCGTCGGTATGCGTGACACCGTCGACGGTCATGCTGATCTGGACCATGGACACTCTCCTCGAATTGCGGGCGTCCGAGGCGGGCTCCGGGGATACCGGAACGCCTCGTCGAGGGTGCCGTGCGGTATGAACGTACGCCGATCAGGGCTGACCGCGTAAGACTCCGCGGCGTGTCAGGAACTGGCCGTGCCGCGAATGGGCAGTTCGTACCGGCGCCGGATGCTGCTGCCCAGCCGGCCGATGTCAGCGCCGTACACATGGACGGAGATCACCTTTCCGGCACTGGCGTTGCGCACGAGGTGGATGTCACCGGGCGGGGTCAGACAGCTGGTCGTGCCCTGGTGGTTGACCGAACGACCGGTCGGGATCAGGTAGGGCGCTGGGGCCGACGACACCAGCCGGTACCTGGTCTCCTCCTCGTCACCCCGGTAGACCCCGACCACGCACCACGACACGTGGTCGTGGACCGGCGTCACCTGCCCGGGTAGCCAGACCAGCGCGACGGTCGAGAAGCTGCCGTCCGGTTCGACGTGCAAGATGTGCGACCGGTAACACTCGGGATCGCCCACGGTGTGTTCGGGGGCGAGCAGGTCGTCCCGGCCAAGCTGGGCCTGGAGCGCGGTCCTGACCAGCTCCGCCGTGGCTGCCGGTGCCAGCCCGCGGCGGGTCACGGTGCGGATGGTCCGGGCCAGCTCGGAGACGCCCGGGGCCGTTTTCGTTGCCGCCATCGGTCGCATCCTTTCCACAGCGGTTGAGCAGTTGCTTATTCGCCTGTTGACCGCAGCGCCACCGGATTGCCGGCCGGAAGCACCGGCTGGGCCGGCGGCACCGGTGTTAGCTGCTGGTACCCGGTTCCGAGCGGTGGACGCGGATCGGGCTCGCCTCGGTTCGGCCAGAAGGCCAGCGCCCGCTCGGCCTGGGCGGTGATGGTCAGGGCCGGGTTGACCCCGAGGTTGGCAGAGACGGCCGCCCCGTCTACCACGTGCAGCCCCGGGTAGCCGTAGATCCGGTGATAGGGATCGATGACGCCGGTCGCAGCCGAGGCACCGATCACCGCGCCGCCGAGGAAGTGGGCAGTGATCGGGACGTTGAACAGGTCGCCCCAGGAGCCGCCGGGGATACCACCGACCTTGTCAGCCATCCGGCGGACCGCGTCGTGGCCGACCGGGATCCAGCTCGGGTTCGGCTCGCCGTGTCCCTGCCGGCTGGTCAGCTTCGTCCGGCCGAACAGGGTCCGTTTGGAATACACGGTCAGCGAGTTGTCCCTGGACTGCATGACCAGCGCGATCACGGTCCGTTCCGACCAGTGCCGGACCGACAGGCTACGCAGGAACGTCAGCGGGTGCCGGCCGACCACGCCGGCGAACTTGATCGGGCGGGGCAGCCGGCCGCCACCGTCGACCAGCGCGGTCTGCAGCAGGCCCATGAAGTTGCTGCCCAGGCCGTAGCGGACCGGCTCGATGTGGGTGACCTCGTCCGGGTGGAACGAGGACGTGATGGCCACGCCGCGGGAGTAGTCCACGCCGCGGTCGGCGGCCCGCGCGCCGAGGATTGCCTCCGAGTTGGTCCGGCTCAACGCGCCGAGCCGGTCGGACAGCGCGGGCAGCCGGCCGCGGTCGCGCATCCGGTGCAGCAGCCGTTGCGTGCCCAGCGCGCCGGCCGCGAACACCACCTGGGCCACGCGGTAGCTGCGCCGGTCACGGCGCAGCCAGGACCCGGTGCGCTCGGTGCCAACGCGATAGCCGTCCGGGTCCGGCGATACCTCGATGACGGTGGTGTCCGCAAGCACGGTCGCGCCGGCTCGTTCGGCGAGGTACAGGTAGTTCTTGGTCAGCGTGTTCTTCGCGTTGTGCCGGCACCCGGTCATACAGGCGCCGCACTCCAGGCACCCGGCCCGGCGCGGTCCCGCCCCGCCGAAGTACGGGTCATCGACCTCGACGCCGGGTCGGCCGAAGTACACCCCGACCGGGGTGCGGTGGAACGTGTCCCCGACCCCCATGTCGACCGCAACCTCGCGGATCAGCTCGTCGGCCGCGGTCATCGTCGGGTTCTGCACCACCCCGAGCATCCGCTTTGCGGTGGCGTAGTACGGGGCCAGCTCGGCCCGCCAGTCGGTGATGTCGCGCCACTGCGGATCGGTGTAGAACGCGGGCAGCGGCTCGTACAGGGTGTTCGCGTAGACCAGTGAACCGCCGCCGACACCGGCGCCGGCCAGCACCAGCACGTTGCGCAGCAGGTGAATGCGCTGCAGCCCGTGGCAGCCGAGCCGCGGCGCCCACAGGAACCGGCGCACCCGCCACGAGGTGCGCGGATAGCTGGACTCGTCGAACCGCCGGCCCGCCTCGAGCACGAGCACCCGGTAACCCTTCTCGGTCAACCGCAACGCGGCGACCGAGCCGCCGAATCCGGAGCCAACCACGGCGACGTCGTACGCGTCCCGGTCGGTCACCGGTAGCCGCTCCAGTTGAGCAGCCGCAGCGTCCGGGTCAGCAGCCCGGCCCAGCGGCCGAACCGCATCCCGAACAGTGGCTCGACTCCGACCACGAACCGCTGCGCGGCGATCGTCTGCGGCTCGGTGTACTTGAGGATGCCGTCCCGGCCGTGCCGGCGACCGACTCCGGAGTCCTTCATGCCGCCCATCGGCGCGTCCATCGTGCCGTAGGCGGCGCCGTACCCGTCGTTGATGTTGACAGTGCCGGCCTTCAACCGGGCGGCGAGGCGCCGGCCGCGGCGGGTTCTCCGCGTCCAGATGCTCGCGTTGAGGCCATACGGGCTGGCGTTGGCCCGCGCCACCGCGTCGTCATCGTCGGTGTATCGATAAATCGACACAACCGGCCCGAACGTCTCCTCGGTGCAGACCACCATCTCCTCGGTTACGCCGGTCAGCACGGTCGGGCCGAAGAAGTACGGTCCGAGATCCGGGCGCGGCTGGCCACCGGCGAGCACGGTTGCTCCCCGCGCGGTCGCATCGGTCACGTGCGCGCGGACCTTGCGCAGCTGGGCCGGGGACAGCAGCGAGCCCATGTCGGCGCCATAGTCGTAGCCGGCGCCCAGCCGCATCGCCGACACCGCCGCGACGAACCTCGGCACGAACTGGTCGTAGATATCGGTGTGCACGAACATCCGCTCGACCGAGACGCACAGCTGGCCGGTGCTGGCGAAACACGCGTCCACCGCGCCGCGGACCGTACGGTCGATCGGAGCGTCCGCACACACGATCAGCGGGTTCTTGCCGCCGAGCTCGAGCGAGGCCGGGATCAGCCGGGCGCCGGCCCGCCGGGCGATCTCCCGGCCGGTCCGGGTGGACCCGGTGAACCCGACGAAGTCCGCGTTCTCCACTACCGCGGTCCCGACGATCGGCCCCTCGCCGACCACGACCTGCCAGAGCTGCCTGGGCAGCCCGGCTTCCTCGGCCAGCTCGTGCGCCCACAACAGGGTCAGCGCGGTCTGCGTGTCGGGCTTGGAGACCACCGCGTTGCCGGCGATCAGCGCCGGGATCGCGTCCTCGACACCGAGCACGAGCGGGTAGTTCCACGGGGAGATCAGCCCCACCACGCCCCTCGGATGGCGAACCTCGATGGAGCGGCTGATCCCCGGCAGGGACGGCGCGGCCCGGCGCGGAGCCAGGAGGCCGTACGCGCGCCGGGCGTAGTAGCGGGCCACCAAGGGCGGTTCGAGCACCTCCCCGAACGCGTGCTTGCGAGCCTTGCCGTTCTCCCACTGGATCAGGTCGAGCACCTCGTCCTGACGCTGCAGCAGCAGGTTGTGGAACCGCAGGAAGATCCTTGCGCGATGGCTGAGCGAGCGGACCGCCCAGTCCCGCTGTGCCACTCTGGCCACGGCGAACGCGGCGGCTACGTCGTCCGGCGTGGACTGCGGCAACTCAGCGATCGGGGCGCCGGTGAACGGCGCGTACGTGGTGACGGTCGGCCGGGCGCCCGGATCGGACAGACCGGCACTGATCCGCTCCACCAGCCGCTGGACGTGCTCGGCGGTGATCCGGGGCGGATACTGCGGAGCAGTCGGCACAGCCCGGGCAGCGGCGGTGACGCTCATATGGGCAGGGTACGAGAAAGCGGCCTAGCCGAGGTTGCGCAGCGCGTCCTCGATTCCACGGTGGAACGTCGGATATGCGTAGATCATGTGCCGGAGCGCCTCGGTTCGGACGGTGGCGCGGACCGCCACCGCGAGCGCCCCGAGCACCTCGCCGCCGACCGGGCCGGCCGAGGTGGCCCCGATCAGCAGGCCGCGGTCGCTGTCCTCGATCAGCTTGATGAACCCGGCATTGCCCACCTTGTGGATCCAGCCGCGCGCGGACTCCGGCACGCGGGAAAGCCCGGTCCTGACCGGCACGCCCTCGCTGCGGGCCTGGGCTTCGGTCATCCCGACCGCGGCGACCTCGGGATCGGTGAATGTTACCCGGGGCACCGCCCGGTAGTCGGCCGGCGGGCCGACCTCGCCGAGAATGCTGCGGGAAGCGATCCCGGCCTGGTACATCGCCATGTGGGTGAATGCACCCTTGCCGGTCACGTCGCCGACCGCCCAGACCCCGGACGCGACCCGACAGCGGTCGTCGATCGGAAGCCACTTGGCATCGGCGGTCAGGCCGGAAACGCCCAACGCCGCCACCCCAAGCCGGTCCAGCGCGGTGCGGCGGCCGGTCGCAACTAGGAGCCGTTCGGCGGTGACCGGTTCGGCGCCGTTCAGCTGCACGGTGAAGCCGTCTGCCGGGGAGTACCCGATCTTCGTGGCTTCGGTGCCTACCCGCAGGTCGATGCCGTCCTCGGCGAGCGCGGTCGCCACCAGTTCGCTCGCCTCTGGTTCTTCCAGCGCGACCAGCCGGTCCAGTGCCTCGATCACAGTGACCTTGACCCCGAACCTGGCGAACACCTGGGCCAGCTCCACCCCGACCGCGCCGCCGCCGAGGATGGCAAGCGAACGGGGCAGGGTCTCGACCTCGATCGCGTGCCGGTTGGTCCAGTAGGGGGTGCCGGCCAGGCCATCGATCGGCGGAACCGCCGGCTCGGTACCGGTGGCCAGCACCAGCGCCCGGCTGGCGGTGTACTCGTCGTCGCCGACGGCGACCGAGCGCGGCCCGCTCACCTTCGCCCAGCCGCGAACGAATATGCCGCCCTTGCCCTCCAGCCGTTCGACTGCGACCCGGTCGTCCCAGTTGTCGGTTGCCTCGGCCCGGATCCGGTGCGCGACCGGAGCCCAGTCCGGGATCACCTCGCTGGCCCCGGCCGTCCCGGGGATGCGGCGCGCCTCAGCGAGCAGGTTGGCCGCACGGATCATCATCTTGCTCGGCACGCAGCCCCAGTACGGGCACTCGCCGCCGACCAGGTTGCCTTCGATGCCGAGCACGGACATCCCGGCCTCGGCCAGCGTCCCGGCTACGTCCTCGCCGCCGGGACCGAGCCCGACGATGACGGCGTCGAAGGTATGAGTGGTCATCGGGTGCCTCCATTCCCTATCGGACAGCTACTACACGTCGATCCAGCCGAATGTCCGCTCAACCGCCTTGCGCCAGCCTGTGTATCCGTCCGCGCGTTGCCGCGCCGACCAGGACGGCGTCCAGCGCCGGTCCTCGTTCCAGAGTGCGCGCAACTCCTCGACCGAGCGCCAGAAGCCCGCGCCGAGTCCGGCTGCGTACGCCGCGCCCAGTGCGGTGGTCTCGGCCACGACCGGTCGGCAGACCGGCACTCCCAGGATGTCCGCCTGCAGCTGCATGCACAGCGCGTTTGCGGTCACCCCGCCGTCGACCTTGAGCAGGTCGAGCGCGACGCCGGAGTCGGCGGTCATCGCGTCCACCACGTCCCTGGTCTGGTATCCGATCGCCTCGAGTGCCGCTCGGGCCAGGTGGGCGCGGGTGTTGAAGCGGGACAGCCCGACGACCGCGCCCCGCGCATCGGACCGCCAGTAGGGTGCGAACAACCCGGAGAACGCGGGCACGAAGTACACCCCGCCGGTGTCGGCCACCGATGCCGCGAGGGCTTCGCTGTCGGCCGCCGTGTCGATGATGCCGAGCTGGTCGCGCAGCCACTGGACCGCCGCACCGGTCACCGCGATCGCACCCTCGAGCGCGTAGCTGGCCGGCGCGCCCAGAAGCTGGTAGGCCACCGTGGTGAGCAGCCCGTGCGTCGACCGAACGATCTGCTCGCCTGTGTTGAGCAGCAGGAAGTTGCCGGTGCCGTAGGTGTTCTTCGCCTCGCCAGGACGGAAGCAGACCTGGCCGACGGTGGCCGCCTGCTGGTCGCCGAGCGCCGCGGTGAGCGCAACCTCGGCGCCGACCGGACCCGTTGGCCTGGTCAGTCCGTACGGGGTAGTGACGGCGGACGGGCGGATCTGCGGCAGCATCCCGGCCGGTATGCCGAAGAAACCGAGCAGCTGCTCGTCCCAGTCCAGCGCGGTCAAGTCCATCAGCATCGTGCGGCTGGCGTTGGTCACGTCGGTGACATGCACCCCGCCGTCCGGCCCGCCGGTGAGATTCCACAGCAGCCAGCTGTCGACGGTGCCGAACAGCGCGTCGCCGCGCTCCGCGGCCGGCCGCACCGCCGGCTCGTGCTCGAGAATCCAGGCAAGCTTGCCGCCGGAGAAGTAGGTGGCCGGCGGCAGGCCGGCCTTCGCGGTGATCACTTCGCCGCGCCCGTCCGCGGCCAGCCGGGCGACCAGCTGGTCGGTCCGGGTGTCCTGCCACACGATCGCGTTGGAGTAGGGCCGGCCGGTGCGGCGGTCCCAGACCACCGTGGTCTCGCGCTGGTTGGTGACGCCGATCGCGGCCAGGTCGGTGGCGCGCAGCCCGCCGGCGATCAGCGCTCCGGCGATGACGGCGCCGGCTCGCTCCCACAGCTCGATCGGATCGTGCTCCACCCAGCCGGCCCGCGGCATGATCTGGGTGTGCTCGAGCTGGTGCCGGGCGATCTCGGTGCCCGAGTGGTCGAAGATCATGAACCGGGTGCTGGACGTGCCCGCGTCGAGAGCTCCGACGAAGTCCGACATAACGCCTTCTCACCGATCCGTGCTGTAATCCGAACTCGGGGTCGCACCGGTCGTACCGGTCGCCGACGGTCGACTGCCAGTCCGTTACTGGTCGGGGCCCGGCTCGGTGTCCACCACCGCGGAGGGCTGGAGCTGGTCCGGCGCCGATCCCGGCTCGGGCGGGGGCGGCGGCCGGCGTTCCGGTCCGCCACGCGACTCCGGCTCGACCGCCGGCTCTGGTTCGTTCGACAGCTCTAGACCGTCCGGCAGCTCAGATTCGTTCGGCGGCCCGGGCCCGCTTGGTCCGTCCGGCTCCGGCTCCTCCGATCCGGGTGGCGGTGGCCAATCCGGTAGCCCGGCTCGGGCGTTCTCCGCCCAGTACTTCACCACGGTATTGACCACCGCGACGATCGGCACGGCGATGATCGCCCCACCGATCCCGGCCAGAATGCCGCCGGCACCAATCGCCAGGATGATGGCCAGCGGGTGGATCCGTACGAACCGGCCCATCAGCAGCGGCTGCAGGATGTGTCCCTCGAGCTGCTGGACCATGATGATGCCCGCCGTGGTCAGCAGCGCGGTGATGAAGCCCTTGGTGACCAGTGCGACCAGCACTGCGAGCACGCCGCTCACGGTCGCACCGACGAGCGGTACGAAGCCGCCGAAGAACACCACGACACCCAGCGGGATGGCCAGCGGGACCCGCAGGATCAGCAGCCATAGCGTGATGAAGAAACCGTCGACGAAGGCCACTGCGACGGTACCGCGGACGTAACCGCTCAGCGCCGTCCAGGCCCGGCGGCCGGCCTCGTCCAGGTGCGGGGCGGTGCGGCGCGGGAACAGGCCCACGCACCAGCGCCAGATCCGCGGGCCGTCGTAGAGCAGGATGACCGTCACCAGTAGCGCAAGGATGCCGCCGGCGAGCACCTCTACCAGCAACGTGGCACTCTGTAGCGCACCCGCGGCGATCCGTTCCCGGTTGTTGGAGATGGCCTGGCCGATGTCGTCCTGGAACTGCTTGATGTCGGTCTCGTTGAGTTTGAGCGGTCCGTTGATGAGCCAGTCGCGGATCTCGTCCACGCCCTCGGTAGCGCTGACCCCGACATCCCGTACGCCGGCCGCGATGGCCGAGCCGACCAGGATCAGGACCGTGATGACGCCGATGATGCTGGCGAGCATCACAGTAAAGGTGGCCCAGCCACGAGGCATCCCACGGTCGGTGAGCCGGCGTACCGGGGTGGCCAGAATCGCGCACACGAACAACGCGACGATCACCGGAAAGACGATGAGCCTGAGCTTGACCAGCAGCCACAGCCCGAGCACCACCGCCGTGGTCAACACCAGCAGCCGCCAGGCCCAGTCGCTAGCGGTTCGCAGTCCGGGCGGCACCGCCGCGGTCCCGGGCGGGTGGCCGGCGGCGGCGCTGCCAGCGGCGTCCGCACCGGCCGATGGCCGGCTGGTGACAGCAGGGGCGGTGGTCGTGGCCCGACCGCCGATGTCCCCGTCGGCGCCCGCGCGATCGGTCGGCGGGGCTTCGGTCGCGATCCGGCTGGCGGCCGCCGAGCGCAATCGGCTCGCCGAATCGGCTGCCTTGCTCCACAGCCGCTGCAGCGGTGCAAGCATGGGCTCGACGCTACTGGACGCCGCCGATCTGTGCTGCACCGCAACGCCCGAGGTTACGGGCGGACTGTGACCTCGACGCGCTGGAACTCTTTGAGCTCGGAGTAGCCGGTGGTCGCCATCGCCCGGCGCAGCGCGCCGAAGATGTTCATCGTGCCGTCCGAGGTGGTGGCCGGCCCGACCAGGATCTGCTCGAGCGTGCCCACCGTGCCGACCGGCACCCGCGCGCCACGAGGCAGCTCGGAGTGATGCGCCTCGGAACCCCAGTGCCAGCCTCGACCCGGCGCCTCCAGGGCTCGAGCCAGTGGGGAGCCCACCATCACCGCATCCGCGCCGCACGCGATCGCCTTGGTGATATGGCCGCTGGTGGTCATACCCCCGTCCGCGATCACGTGCACGTAACGCCCACCGGACTCGTCGAGGTAGTCCCGGCGGGCAGCGGCCACGTCGGCGACCGCGCTGGCCATCGGGACAGTCACCCCGAGCACGTCCCGGGTGGTATGGGCCGACCCGCCGCCGAATCCGACCAACACCCCGGCCGCACCGGTGCGCATCAGGTGCAGCGCGGCCTGGTAGGTCGCGCAGCCGCCGACTACCACCGGCACGTCGAGCTCGTAGATGAACTGCTTGAGGTTCAGCGGCTCGGCCCGGCCGGACACGTGCTCGGCGGAGACCGTGGTCCCTCTGATCACGAACAGGTCCACTCCGGCATCGACGACCGCCTTGTAGAAGCGCGCGGTCCGCTGCGGCGAGAGTGCGGCGGCCACCGGCAGCCCGGCGTCCTTGACCTGCTGGATCCGGCGCCCGATCAGGTCTTCCGTGATCGATTCGACGTAGATCTCCTGCATCCGGCTGGTGGCCTTGGGCTCGTCCAGCCCGGCGATTTCGGCCAGCAGCGGTTCGGGATCCTCGTAGCGGGCCCACAGCCCTTCCAGGTTGAGCACGGCCAGCCCCCCGAGCCGGCCGATCGCGATCGCGGTGGCCGGCGAGACGACCGAGTCCATGGGAGCCACCGCCAGCGGAAGGTCGAACCGGTAGGCGTCGATCTGCCACGCGATGGAGACCTCCTCCGGGTCTCTGGTGCGCCGGCTAGGCACCACCGCGACGTCGTCGAAGCCGTAGGCGACCCGGCCGCGCTTGCCCCGACCGATCTCCACCTCAGCCAACGTTCCTCCTCGCCGGCCGGGCCACCGGCCGCGCCGGCCGGACTACCGGCTCTGATAGTTCGGCGCCTCGACCGACATCAGGATGTCGTGCGGATGGCTTTCTCGCAGCCCAGCCGCGGTGATCCGGATGAACCGCCCGCGCTCGTGCAGCTCGGGGATCGTGGCCGCGCCGCAGTATCCCATCGCGGCCCGTAGCCCGCCGATCAGCTGATGCGCGACCGCGGACAGCGGGCCACGGTAGGGCACCTGCCCCTCCACCCCTTCCGGCACCAGCTTGTCCTCGGAGAGCACGTCGTCCTGGAAGTAGCGGTCCCTGGAATAGGACGCGTCCTGCCCGCGGGTGCGCATCGCCGCCAGCGATCCCATGCCGCGGTAGGACTTGTACTGCTTACCGCCCGCGTAGAGCAGCTCGCCCGGGCTCTCCTCGCAACCGGCCAGCAACGAGCCGAGCATCACCGTGTCGGCACCGGCCACGATCGCCTTCGCGATGTCGCCGCTGTACTGCAGTCCACCGTCGCCGATGACCGGGACGCCGGCCGGGCGCGCCACCGCGGTGGCCTCGGCGATCGCGGTAACCTGCGGCACACCAACCCCGGCGACCACCCGAGTGGTGCAGATCGAGCCCGGACCGACCCCTACCTTGATCCCGTCGGCGCCTGCCTCGACCAGGGCCTGCGCGCCTTCCCCGGTAGCCACGTTGCCGCCGACCACGTCGACGCCGGTGTTCGCCTTGATCTTCACGACCATGTCGATGACCGCCCGCGCGTGCCCGTGCGCGGTGTCCACGACCAGGAAGTCGGCGCCGGCCTCGACCAGTTGAAGCGCTCGGTCGAACGCGTCGGCCCCGACCCCGACCGCCGCGCCGACCACGAGCCGGCCGCGAGCGTCCTTGGTCGCGTTCGGGAACTGCTCGCTCTTGGCGAAGTCCTTGACCGTGATCAGTCCGGCCAGCCGGCCCTCGGCGTCGACCAGCGGCAGCTTCTCCACCTTGTGCCGGCGTAGCTGCGCCATCGCATCGTTGCCAGAGATGCCGGCGTCGCCGGTGACGAGCGGCATCGGCGTCATGACCGCGCTCACCAGTTGCTCGTGGTCGGTCTCGAAGCGCAGGTCCCGGTTGGTGACGATGCCGAGCAGCACGCCGTGCTCGTCCACCACCGGAATGCCGGAGATCCGGTACTGGGCGCACAGCTGGTCGGCCTCGGCGAGCGTCGCGTCCGGGCCGATCGTGATCGGGTGGCTGATCATTCCGGCCTCGGACCGCTTTACCAGGTCCACCTGGTGCGCCTGCTCGGCCGCCGACATGTTGCGGTGCAGCACGCCAACCCCGCCGAGGCGGGCCATCGCGATCGCCATCCGAGCCTCGGTCACGGTGTCCATGGCCGAGGAGACCAGCGGAATGCCGACGCTGAGGTTGCGGGTCAGCCGCGACGCGGTGCCCACCTCGCTAGGGATGACGTCGGACTCGGCCGGGAGCAGCATGACGTCGTCGAACGTGTAGCCGACCGCACCGAACTTCTCGCCCATCGTCTCGTCCATCGCGCCTTCCGGTATGACGGAGCCCGCGCCCAGCAGACGCCGACCGCCGAGGTGGAGGATTGGCGTCCATCCTATCGGCCGCGCACGCTGGACCGCGGCACGACACCGCGGTCCCGGTTGGGCAAAATCAGCGCACCACTCCCCGGCCGGGGGGCGATCAGCGCACCAGGCCCCAGCGGTAGCCGAGCGCGACCGCATGTGCCCGATCGACCGCGCCGAGCTTCCTGAACAGCCGGCGCGCATGCGTCTTGACGGTGTCCTCGGACAGGAACAGGGATCGGCCGATCGTCGCGTTGGATCGACCCTCACCCATCCCGGCCAGCACCTCGAGCTCGCGCTCGGTCAGCACCGGCCGCCCGCTGTCAGGCCCGGAGCCGGGCGGCGGCGACACCCCAGTCGCCCC
>DATAFN010000104.1:0-7569 GCA_036257435.1 Actinomycetes bacterium | reverse complement strand
GAGCAGCTCGCGAAGCCGCACTACCTGGTCGTCAACGCCGACGAGTCGGAGCCCGGCACCTGCAAGGACGTGCCGCTGATGCTCGCCAACCCGCATGTTCTGATCGAGGGCGCGATCATCTCCGGGTACGCGATCGGGGCCCACCAGGTATTCGTCTACGTGCGCGGCGAGGTACTGCACGTGGTCCGCCGGTTGCAGCAGGCGGTCGCCGACGCGTACGCGGCCGGCTACCTCGGTCGCGACATCCTCGGCTCCGGCCACGACCTCGACCTGATCGTGCACTGCGGTGCCGGCGCCTACATCTGTGGTGAGGAGACCGCGCTGCTCGACTCACTGGAGGGCCGGCGCGGCCAGCCACGGCTGCGGCCGCCGTTCCCGGCCGTGGCCGGGCTCTACGCCGCGCCGACCGTGGTCAACAACGTCGAGTCGATCGCCAGCGTGCCGTCCATCATCAACAACGGCGCCTCCTGGTTCGCCGGTCTCGGCACCGAGAAGTCGGCCGGGTACGGGCTGTTCTCACTGTCCGGGCACGTGACCTGGCCCGGGCAGTACGAGGCGCCGCTGGGCATCACCCTGCGCAAGCTGCTCGAGCTGGCCGGTGGGGTCCGGGCGGGCCATGAGCTGAAGTTCTGGACCCCGGGCGGCTCGTCGACGCCGATCCTCACCAAGGAGCACCTGGACGTCCCGCTGGATTTCGAGGGCATCGGCGCGGCCGGCTCCATGCTCGGCACCCGAGCGCTGCAGATCTTCGACGACACCACGTGCGTGGTGCGCGCGGCGCTGCGTTGGACCGAGTTCTACGCGCACGAGTCGTGCGGGAAGTGCACGCCGTGCCGCGAGGGCACCTACTGGATGCGGGCGATCCTGGACCGGCTGGAGCGCGGCCGAGGCACCGCCGACGAGCTGGACAAGCTGCTGGATATCTGTGACAACATCCTCGGTCGGGCATTCTGCGCGCTCGGCGACGGCGCGGTCAGCCCGATCACCTCGTCGATCCAGTACTTCCGCGACGAGTACCTGGCTCATCTCGATTACGGTGGCTGCCCGTTCGACCCAGAGGCGGCCACCATCTTCGCCGGGGGGATGTGATGTCCACTCCCACGAACACGCCCGCCGGCTCGAACGTGCCTGAGGTGCGTCAGCCCGAACCGATCTCTGTCACCATCGACGGGATCGAGCTCACGGTGCCGAAGGGCACGCTGGTGATCCGCGCGGCCGAGATGCTGGGCATCGAGATCCCGCGATTCTGCGACCATCCGTTGCTGGACCCGGTCGGGGCCTGCCGGCAGTGCCTGGTGGAGGTGGAGGGACAGCGCAAGCCGCTGGCCTCGTGCACCACCACGGTGACCGACGGGATGGTGGTCAGGACCCAGCTCACCTCGCCGGTGGCGGACAAGGCCCAGCGCGGAATCATGGAAATGCTGCTCATCAACCACCCGCTGGACTGTCCGGTCTGCGACAAGGGCGGCGAATGCCCGCTGCAGAACCAGGCCATGACCGCGGGGGCACCGGACACCAGGTTCGACGATGCCAAGCGGCTGTTCGAGAAGCCGATCGCGATCTCCGCGCAGGTGCTGCTGGACCGGGAGCGCTGCGTGCTGTGCGCGCGCTGTACCCGGTTCTCCCAGCAGGTCGCCGGCGACCCGTTCATCGAGATGCTGGACCGGGGCGCGCTGCAGCAGGTCGGCATCTACGAGGACGAGCCGTTCGAGTCCTACTTCTCCGGTAACACGGTGCAGATCTGCCCGGTCGGCGCGCTCACCGGAGCCAAGTACCGCTTCCGGGCCCGGCCGTTCGACCTGGTGTCCACGCCGTCGGTGTGCGAGCACTGCGCGTCCGGTTGCGCGCTGCGGACCGACCACCGGCGCGGCAAGATCATGCGTCGGCTGGCCGGGGACGACCCGGCGGTGAATGAGGAGTGGAACTGCGACAAGGGCCGTTGGGCGTTTCAGTACGTCCGGGCCGCGGACCGGATCACCAATCCGATGGTGCGCGACACCGACGGCGCGCTGGTGCCGGCGTCCTGGCCGGAGGCGCTGCACGTGGCGGCCCGTGGGCTCAGTGCCGCGGCCGGACGGGCCGGCGTGCTCACCGGCGGCCGGCTCACCCATGAGGACGCCTACGCGTACGCCAAGTTCGCCAGGCTCGCGCTGCACACCAACGACATCGACTTCCGGGCCCGGCCGGAAAGCGACGAGGAGACCGCCGTCCTTGCCGCCCGGGTCGCCGGTACTGGGCTCGGCCCGACTTACGCCGACTTGGAGCAGGCACCGGCGGTCCTGCTGGTCGGCTTCGAGCCGGAGGACGAGTCGCCGATCATCTTTCTGCGACTGCGCAAGGCGGCGCGGAAGCGGACCGCGGTGTACTCGATCGCGCCGTTCGCGTCCCGCGGTTTGGCGAAGCTGTCCGGCACCGTGCTGCCGGTCGCACCCGGCGGCGACGCCTGGCTGCTCGACCAGCTCAGCGACGGCACCGCGCAGGATCCGGCGCTGTCCGCCGCCGGGGTGGCTCTGGCCAAGCCGGCTGCGGTGATCCTGGTTGGCGAACGGGCCGCGACCAGCCAGGGCACGCTGTCGTCGGTGGTGCGGCTGGCCCGGGCCACCGGTGCGGCGGTCAGCTGGGTGCCGCGCCGGGCCGGGGACCGGTCCGCGCTCGAGGCCGGCGCGCTGCCGATCCTGCTGCCCGGCGGTCGTCCGGTGACCGACGGGGCGGCTCGCGCCGAGGTGGCCGAGGTGTGGGACGTCGGCGTCGATGCCCTGCCCGCCACGCCCGGCCGATCGACCGGGGACATCATCAGCGCGGCCGCTACCGGCCGGCTTGGCGCGCTGCTGATCGGCGGGGTAGAAGTCGACGACCTGGCGGACCCGGCCGCGGCGCTGGCCGCGATCGACAGGGTGCCGTTCGTGGTCAGCCTCGAGCTGCGCCGGTCCGCGATCACCGAGTACGCCGACGTGGTGTTCCCGATCGCGGCCACCGCGGAGAAGGACGGCACGTTCATCGACTGGGAGGGCCGCGAGCGGCCGTTCGTCGCCGCGCTGAACAACGTCGGTATCCCGTCGGACGGCCGGGTGCTCACCGCCATCGCCGACGAGATGGACGTGCCGCTCCGGCTCGGGGATCCGGCGGCCGCTCGGGTCGAACTGCACCGGCTCGGCGTCTGGACCGGCGTGCGCGCGGCGGAACCGATGGTGGGCGCGGCCGCTGCGGCGGTGACCGGCACCGGGGAGGCGGTCCTGGCCACCTGGCGGCTGCTGCTCGATGCCGGCCGGGCCCAGGACGGCGAGGAGCACCTGGCCGGCACGGCACGGGCGCCGCGGGTACGGCTCGGCAAGGCCATCGCCACCGAGCTGGGCGCGGCCGAAGGCGATCCGGTGACGGTCAGCACCGACCGCGGCCGGATCACGCTACCGCTCGAGATCACCGAGATGCCGGACCGGGTCGTGTGGCTGCCGATGAACTCGCCCGGATCAGCGGTCCTGCGGGAGCTGGGCGCGGGCTCGGGCGCGGTGGTCCGGATCAGCGCCGGAGGTGCGGAGTGATCGCGATGCTCGCCCTGGCCGGACAGGAGCCGGCACAGCAGCCCGCGACTGCGAGCCTGTCCGGGTTCGGCGGCGATCCGTGGTGGCTGATCCTGCTCAAGGCGGTCGTCATCTTCGTGATGCTGGTTGTGCTCGTGCTGCTGTCGATCTGGGGCGAGCGCCGGATCGTGGGGTTCATGCAACAGCGGGCCGGCCCGAACCGGGTTGGCCCGTTTGGCGTGCTGCAGGGGCTGGCCGACGGCATCAAGCTCGCGCTCAAGGAAGACATCATCCCGAAGGCGGCGGACAAGCCGATCTACTGGCTCGCGCCGGTGCTTGCCGCGATCCCGGCGTTCCTCGCATTCTCCGTGATTCCGCTCGGGCCGACGGTCTCGATCTTCGGGCAGGAGACCCGGCTGCAGCTGACCGATCTGCCGGTGGCCGTGCTCTTCGTGCTCGCGATCTCGTCGATCGGCATTTATGGCATCGTGCTCGGCGGCTGGGCGTCCGGCTCCACCTACCCGCTGCTCGGTGGGTTGCGGTCGTCCGCCCAGATGATCTCGTACGAGGTCGCGATGGGCCTGTCGTTCGTCGCGGTGTTCCTGTACGCGGGCTCGATGTCGACCTCGCAAATCGTCGAGGCGCAAGCACACGGTGGCACCTGGGACGCGTTCGGCAGTGGCGTCGTCGTCGACCTGCCGTCCTGGTACGCGGTGCTGCTACTGCCGTCGTTCCTGATCTACCTGACCTCGATGGTCGGCGAGACCAACCGGGCTCCGTTCGACCTGCCGGAGGCCGAAGGTGAACTGGTCGGCGGATTCCACACCGAGTACTCATCGCTGAAGTTCGCACTGTTCTATCTCGCCGAGTACATCAACATGATCACCGTCTCGGCGCTGGCCACGACGATGTTCCTCGGCGGCTGGCGGGCGCCGTGGCCGATTTCGATCTGGGACGGCGCGAATCAGGGCTGGTGGCCGCTGCTCTGGTTCTTCGGCAAGGTTCTCGTCCTGATGTTCGTGTTCATCTGGCTGCGCGGGACCCTGCCCAGGCTCCGCTACGACCAGTTCATGCGGCTGGGCTGGAAGGTGCTCATTCCGCTCTCGCTGGTGTGGATCATGCTGGTAGCGACGCTGCGCGTGGTCCGCCGCTCCGGCGGCTTCGACACCCAGCCGCTGTTGCTCGGCGCGGCCGCTGTCGTCCTCGTGCTGCTGCTTGGGTCGTTCGTGTTGGACTTCATCAACCGGCCCCGGTCGGCGGAAGAAACCGATGGTGAGGCGGCGGGTCGCGCGGCGGAGGCACCATACGCCATCGACTACCCGGTGCCGCCGCTGCCCGGACAGAAGCCACCCCCGGTGCGGGCGGTGGCCGAGCGGACCGCCGAGGTCTCGAGATCCTTCACCGGAGTCGCCACCACCGGCTACGAGACCGACACGACCGGCGGCGACGAGATCGACGAGCCCAGCGGCAACCAGACCGGCGCGGCAAGGGACCACGAGACGGATGCGGCGGGCGGACCGGCGACCGAGCGACCGGCGAACGAGCCACCGCGGCAGGAGGACCCCAGTGCTTGACTTCCTCAACCCGATCAAGGGTTTCGGGGTGACCTTCGGGACGATGTTCCGGAAGAAGACCACTGAGTACTACCCCGAGGAAAAGAAGCAGCTCGCACCGCGCTTTCACGGTCGACACCAGCTCAACCGGCACCCCGACGGGCTGGAGAAGTGCATCGGCTGCGAGCTGTGCGCCTGGGCGTGCCCGGCCGACGCGATCTACGTCGAGGGCGCGGACAACACCGAGGAGGATCGGTACTCCCCGGGTGAGCGCTACGGCCGGGTTTACCAGATCAACTACCTGCGTTGCATCCTCTGCGGCCTGTGCATCGAGGCGTGCCCGACCCGGGCGCTGACCATGACCAACGACTACGAGCTGGCCGACGACACCCGGGAAAAGCTGATCTACGAGAAGCAGGACCTGCTGGCTCCGCTGACCGAGGGCATGGCGCTGCCGCCGCACCCGATGGCACCCGGCGCCACCGACGAGGACTACTACCTCGGCCGGGTCACCGAAGCTGACCGCTCGCAGTTCCTGCAGGTGCGCGACGCGGATGCGGATCTGCCGGATGGTGAGCCCGGCGAGCTGACCGAGTCCGGGGGCGCGCACGCCGGCGACCAGCCGCGATCCGGCCGGGACCCGGAGGTGACCGGGTGAGCCAGCTCGGATGGCAGGCGGTCTCGGTCGCCACCGAAGCCAAGACCTCGACCGGGGAAGCAGTCGCGTTCTGGGTCCTGGCTCCGCTGGCGGTGCTCGCCGCGCTCGGCATGATCATGGCGAAGAAGGCGGTGCACAGTGCGCTGCTGCTCGCATTCGTCATGCTCGACCTCGCGGTCTGCTACCTGATGCAGTCCGCACCGTTCTTCGGTGTGGTGCAGATCGTCGTGTACACCGGCGCGATCATGATGCTGTTCTTGTTCGTGCTGATGATCGTCGGGGTGGACTCCAGCGACTCGCTGATCGAGACGATCCGGGGCCAGCGCTGGGCGGCGGTGCTAGCCGGCCTCGGCTTCGGGCTGCTGCTGGTGCTGGGGATCGGGCACGCGGCCTTGTCCGGGATGGCCGGGCTCGGCGGCGCGAACGCCAGCGGCCGAGGTAGCGGCAGCAACGTCCAGCAGGTCGCCGAGCTGCTGTTCACCAAATACGTGTTCGCGTTCGAGGCGACCGGCGCGCTGCTCATCACGGCCGCGCTGGCCGCGATGGTGCTTGCCCACCGGGAGCGCACCGAGCCGCGGGCCAGCCAGCGCGTGCTCGCGGAGCAGCGGTTCCGGCCGGGCGCCTACCCGACGCCGCTACCGCCGCCCGGGGTATTCGCGCGGCACAACGCGGTGGGCACTCCGGCGCTACTGCCCGACGGCACGCCCGCCGAGCTGTCGGTCCCGACCGAGCTCGCGGCCCGCGGCGACGTTACGCCGGTGAGCAGCGCGCCACTGCCGGCCGGACGCGGTTCGGACGAGGTGACCGAGACCGAGACGGAGCCTGTGGCATGAACCCGGCCAACTACGTGTACCTGTCCGCGCTGCTGTTCACCATCGGCGCCGCCGGCGTCCTACTGCGCCGCAACGCGATCGTCGTGTTCATGTCGATCGAGCTGATGCTCAACGCGACCAACCTGGCGTTCGTCGCGTTCGCCCGGATCCACGGCACCGTCGACGGTCAGATCGCGGCGTTCTTCGTGATGGTGGTGGCCGCGGCCGAGGTAGTGGTCGGGCTGTCGATCATTGTCATGATCTTCCGCACCCGCCGGTCGGCCTCGGTCGACGACGCCAACCTACTGAAGTACTGAAGGGCGGCCTGATGGAGTCCTTGGTGCCGGCCGCCGCGACCGGAGCGGTCCAGATCAGCGGGTGGCTGCTCATCGCGCTGCCGCTGTTCGGCGCGACCGTGTTGCTGCTCGGTGGCCGGCGCACCGACCGGTGGGGTCACTGGCTCGGGGTGGCCGTGGCGCTGGCCAGCTTCGGGTGCGCGGTCGTCGTGTTCGCGACGATGCTGGGTTGGCCGGCCGAAGGGCGCGCCCGGACGGTACACCTGTTCGACTGGATCCAGGTCGGTTCGCTCCAGGTCCAGGCCAGCCTGCTGCTCGACCAGCTCTCGATCAGCTTCGCACTGCTCGTCACCGGCGTCGGGTCACTGATCCACATCTACTCGGTCGGCTACATGGCCCACGACCCCCAGCGCCGGCGGTTCTTCTCCTACCTGAACCTGTTCCTGGCCGCGATGCTGTTGCTGGTCCTGGCCGACAACTTCCTGGTGCTGTACGTCGGCTGGGAGGGCGTCGGCCTGGCGTCCTACCTGCTGATCGGGTTCTGGCACTACAAGCCGACCGCGGCGGCGGCGGCGAAGAAGGCGTTCGTAGTGAACCGGGTCGGTGACTTCGGCCTGGCCATCGCGATCTTCCTGATGTTCAAGACGTTCGGTGCGATCGACTTCGCCACCGTGTTCGGCTCCGTCGACGCGGCCGGCCGGGGCACGCTCACCGCGATCGGGCTGCTGCTCC